>WGLZ01000027.1 GCA_016471375.1 Cyanobacteria bacterium RI_101 | reverse complement strand
ATGCCGGAAATTGGTTTAGGGATTGGGCGTTTAACCGAAACCTTTGGCGGAATTGAGCGGGAATGGTTAGCCTGGTTTAACGAAGCGGGGGAAACCTATGGGTTGCCGGAAGTCAGTCGTCAGGAATTACGACGGGAACAATTGCGGGCGGAATTGACCCAACAGGCTTTGGAAGACCAGCGCCGACGGGCCGAGCAGGAACGACTCAGATCTGAGCAGGAACGACAGCGAGCAGATTTGCTTCAACAGGAGCTAGAAGCGGAGCAACGACGAGCGACCGCCGCCCTAGAAGAAAGCCAAAAATTAGCGGAATATCTTCGCTCTCTCGGTCTCGACCCGAATAATTTGCCACCCGCTCAAAACTAAAGCTCGCGCCGTGTCCCCTATGCTGATTACCGATCCGCGCTCCCTCCCTCGCTATGACGATACCCCCATGAATTATGACGTCTTAATCGTCGGCGCCGGGCCCGTGGGTCTGAGTCTAGCCATTGGTCTGCAAAGCCGGGGCGCGGAGAATTTCTTGGTCATTGACCAAACCCGGGCGTTTCGCCCCGCGGGGCAAATGGTGGATCTCCTTCCCAATGGCTTAAAGGCCCTGGGGGTTATTTGCCCGGAGACGCTAGCGGCGCTGTTAGCCGCCGGACAAAAGGACTCTCCGACGGCGCCGAAGGGAGCGTGGACGCGAAAAAACTTGCAAGGCGCAACGATCCGTTCGGTTTCCCTCGATTTTGAAGACTGGGTTCGGCGCTATGGAGCCGGTCGTTTATCTCTGCCCTGGTTTGAACTGCAAACGATTCTGCGCCAACAAGTGGCCCCAGAGAAGATTCGCGTTAACTGTCGTTTTTTAGACTGTCGGCCCAGTCCAACAGGCGTTCTTTGCCAAGTTCAAGAAAACGGCGCCGCGGCCCTTAACCCCTTCGCCCATTGGGAGCCGAACCCAATCCAGACGGAGCAATCCTCATCTTTTCCAACCCCTGTGCAAATTCAAGCCAAACTGGTGGTCGGCGCCGACGGGATTCACTCCGCCGTCCGCCGGGCCATTTACCGGGGAACCCCCCTGGAACCCTGGGCGCAACCCCAGTATTCCGGCTGGGCCGGTTTGGGCTGTTTACCGGCGCTTCCGGTCGCCGCGGCCACGGCCCAAACGCTACGGGCGGAGTATTTCCAAGGACAACGGGTGGTCAGCCTCCAAAACGACCGTTTGCCGCCAACCTATCCCCTCGGCGCTTCGCCCCGAATGGTGATCATCGATCAAGGGGAAACCCGGTTTGGCTTTTTACTGCAAACGCCCCTTCCCCAAGGGGCCTGCGCCGACGCCGGTATTGAGACCCCGGCTCAAGTCTTAACCTCTGCGGGCTTTCCCCCCGACGTCATTGAGTTGGCCCAAAACGCCGACCCGGAGCGCTTCTTCGTCCGTCCCTACTATCAGCATTTAGCCGGCGCCGACTTGCCCTCTCCCCTTTGGAGTCAAGGACGGGTGGTTTTGGCGGGGGACGCGGCCCACGGGATGCCGCCCTTTATCGCCCAGGGCGCCAATCAAGGTTTCGAGGACGGCGCCGTTTTAGCCCCGGCGCTAGCCCGTTTAATCGCTCAAGGCAATTTGGATCATTTAGACGAGATTTCGGCGCTGTTTACCGACTACGAAACCCGACGCCGACCCCGGATCCAACAGGTTCAACAGGCGACCCTAGAGAGCGATAGTTGGAGTCAGACGCGCTGGCAAGCCTTTTGCGATCAAATTTACGAATAATAGTGAAATAAGTTCCAGAAACTTAAACATAAGGAGTCCAATCTTAGACCGTTGCGTAAACGTAAACGGAAATATCGCTTCGTCATACTCAGGTTAATAGACAATCTCCAGAAAACCATGAGTTTGAATAAAGGATTTACCCTCGTCGAAATCCTGCTTCCCGCCCTGATCATCGGTATCATAGCGGGGACGGCGCTTCCTAGTTATTCGCGATTCATCCAGAAGGCGGAGAACACTAAAATTATCTTACAACTGGATAGCCTGGGGAAAGAATTGCAGGCTTATCAGTATGAGCGGGGACTCTACCCTAAAGATTTAAAGCCGGGTCAATCGCCTTCCGGCATTAATCAATGGCCAACGGACTCCGCTGTTTATGACTATGAACATTGGGGCGTTGGCGACGGCGCTTGCTCGGTCGTCGTCACCTACTATGGTCAGGATAAAATTAGACAATCTCCCATCCATATCAATTATGGGCAAGCGGGAAGTATTTCCCAGGACTATGGCGACGACATTGCCAAGGTCGTTTCTGTATACCCCTGCAATCATCCGGTCGGTAGTATTAGCTCGTAAACCCTGTCTCCTAAGCGGGATAAATGCGCAAGCGCCGGTGGGGTTCTTCTCCTAAACTATCGGAGTGAAGACGGTAATGCTCCACCAATTCGTGTTGCATTTTTCTGACTTTAGCGTTGCGAGGCAGAAGTTCCACCGGTTGTCCCGTGGGAATGACAATTTGCTCCACCGCCAGACGAGCTTCCTCTAGAGCTTCCAGTTCGTCCGCTTCGTCGCCCCGGGTGAAAAGGCGCAGATCCATGGCCTCGGGTTGCTTCGGATCGTCCAGACCGAGAATCTGCTTGAGAGTGCGGCTAATCTGGGCCAGGCTGTTGGACTTGACGCCGTAGATGGGCAGATTCTGCTCCTGAACTAGGGATTTCAGTTTGGGATGGTGACGGAGGTGGGAGCGGAGCGCTAAGACCGCGTCGGCGTGTTGGAGATCCTTGGTTAAGACAATGGGCAAATTTAAGACGGTAATCACCTGCTCCAACTGGGCCCGGCCCACCCCGTAGGGATAGACATAGACGGGTAAATCCTCTCCGTTGGGCCCCGGCGTCCGGGCTTTTTCGCCGTTGGGGGTCGTTTCCATCCAGCCGGGTTCGAGCCAAGCCTCCCGCGGCGCCGCTAGAGGAGCGAGGGGGGCCATCCGGCCAGAAGCCCGCAGTCCTTTCGGACGGGCCGCCTGGGTCAAAGCCTCCAGAGAGGGCAACACCGGATCGGGGGGGAGGATTTGGGAAACTTCGATCTCCCCCTCCGGGTTAACGGCGCGGATTTCTTGCCCCGGTTCCTTACCCCGGAGCAGGGCGTCAATGGTCTGGGCTACCTTGGCGTGAATGACCCATTTTTGGCGCTCCAGCATTTCCACCGCGATGGTAAAGGTGGGTAGGGCCTTGCGCTCCAAGACGGTTTTTTGACTGCCCCGGCGCCGGGCTTCTTCGTCCCCTAGGGTCACAGCCTGAATCCCCCCCACCAAGTCCGCTAGAGTCGGATTTTTGATTAAATTTTCCAAACGGTTGCCGTGGGCCGTGCCCACCAACTGCACCCCCCGCTCGGCGATGGTGCGGGCCGCCAGCGCCTCCAATTCCGTGCCGATTTCGTCAATGACAATCACCTCCGGCATATGGTTTTCCACCGCCTCGATCATCACCTGATGTTGCAGTTCCGGTCGGGCGACCTGCATCCGCCGGGCCCGGCCGATGGCGGGGTGAGGGATGTCGCCGTCCCCGGCGATTTCGTTAGAGGTGTCGATGATCACCACTCGTTTTTGCAGATCGTCCGCTAAAACCCGAGCGATTTCCCGCAGGGCCGTAGTTTTTCCCACCCCGGGCCGCCCCAGAAGCAGTAGAGATTCCCCGGTTTCCACCAAATCTTGAATCAGTTTAATAGTCCCAAAAACCGCCCGCCCCACCCGACAAGTGAGGCCGATAATCTCATCATTGCGGTTGCGAATGGCGCTGATGCGGTGGAGCGTCCGTTCAATTCCGGCCCGGTTATCGCTACTAAAACGGCCCACCCGGCTGATGGAATAGCGTAGGTCCCCTTGGGTAATAGGCAGAGTCCCTAAATCCAAGGCGCCGCTAGGGAAACGGGCTTCGGGAATCCGACCGAGATCCATCACCACTTCGATCAGCTCTTCCCGCTGGGGATGGTTAAGAAGGAGGGTTTGCAGGGGCTGGGGCAAAATGTCCAGCAACAGGGAAAGGTCGTCCGGGGGAGCCGATGGGGGACGGGGGGAAAGAAAAGACATTAGGTCTGGGCAAGACGGCTAAAGTTGGAGTCTGAATCTAAGGCGCCCTTCACAGTGTAATACCTCTCGCCTGTTCTGGCTAAGCGCCGATCCTAACCCCGTCAGCCGCCCGAGGGAATGTCAATCGTCAATCGAGAAGAAAGGTTTCGTAGGAAGTGCCCTGGAGGGCTTGACGCACTTCGGCGTAATTCGTTAGGGTCGCTTCCAAACTCTGGGGCAGGATTTTGCGATGTTTTCCTTCCAGGGGCAAAGGCTCAACGCCTAAAAGCTCAAAAACGCGGTCGTTATAAACCCGCTGGCTCTCTTCAGATTGGAAGTAAGTCTCGTATTCTATCTCTAAAACATTTTCCTTGGGAAAGGATTGTAAAAGCGCGAACTGGTCTTGTTTTTCTCGATCGTAGAGGGCGAGGCGCTCCAGTAAATTCTCAGTGGGCAGAAAGACTGTTGAGGTTTTCGCTTTCTGAGACCGCTCTAAGCCGATAACGCCGGTGTTTTTCATGGCCTCTAGGGAAATCAAGCGCCGGAGGCTGTTACTGCGGTAGAGATTAATCACCTTGAGATAAGGGCGCTGTTGAAAATAATCGGCGACGCCCCGTTTGATAAAGTTGATGGAAAAATCCTTCACCCCTAGGCTTTTGATTTGCCCCCAGGACTTAAAGTTTGGTTTCTCTCCTTTGCCGAGTTTCGCCAGCGCCGAATAAACCTGAGCGGTTTGAAAAAAGGCGGGACTACTGAGAATCAGATCCAAATATTTCTCTACGCTGATTTGTGTCCCCGGCAGTTTTTGACCCAGTTTATAAAGTTGGAAGGTAATCATCCAGTTCCCCAGGACTTCGCCGTAATTGGTCACCTGGGGATGACGATTGAGAAGCGTGACGAAATAGTTGCTACCGCTACGGCCGTTCGTCAGGATAAGATGCTTGTCCATCAGGTTTTCTCCGCGCCGAGGGCTTCTTCGCAGACCAGTTCCCACGCCTGTCGCGGGTTTGAAGCTTGGGTGATGGGGCGGCCAATTACGAGGTAATCCGCGCCCGCGGCGATAGCGGTTTTCGGGGTCATTACCCGGCGCTGATCCCCCGGACTCGACCAACTGGGGCGCACCCCCGGACAGACGAGGAGAAATTCGGCGCCGCAGAGTCGCCGTAATTGCTCCACTTCGAGGGGAGAACAAACGGCGCCGTGAACCCCGGCTTCTTTCGCTAACAGCGCCATGTGAGTCACATAGTCCGGCAACTCCAGAGGGATTTTCAGTTCGTGGGACAAATCCCGAGAAATGAGGTGGGTTAGGAGGGTAATGGCTAAAATCCGGGTCTGACCGCCGGACTGGTTCATGGCCTCGGCGGCTAATTTGAGGACGCTCCGCCCCGCGGCGCCGTGGACGGTGAGGAGATCGACTCCGTACTGGCTAGCGGCGCGACAGGCGCCGAGGACGGTGTTGGGAATGTCGTGGAACTTGAGGTCGAGGAAGATTCGCTTCTCCCGCTCTTTTAAAATTTCCAAAATTTGGGGCCCGGCGCTGACAAACAACTCCAGTCCCACTTTCCAAAAACTGACCTCGGGCAGTTGCTCCAAAAGAGCCAGAGCTTGATCCAAGCTGGGAACATCGAGGGGAACGATAATATGCTCTGGAGTCATCGGCAATGGGTCTTGAGGCTTGCCGCCGTTACGGCGGGGGTCAGGTTTAGGGGATCATCCTACCACAGCGGCGGGCTAGGGGAATAAATCTTGACGCTAGAGGAGAGTCTATGTTAGGTTAGGCGCCAGGTTTTGTTGCGAAATGTTACCCAGATTAATGGTCTTTAACGCTTAGCGACGTTCTGCGTTCCTAACTTTTCTGCGAGACAGTCATGGCGTCATCTCCGCCCCTCGTGCCGCTGAGCGCCCCTCAGCAGGCGAAAAATTGGATCACCAAGCCCCTGGAGTTTCTCGACCGCTCTTTCCGGGAGTATGGCGACGTTTTTACATTAAACCTCGGCGCTTTGGGGGAGACGGTCTTTTTCTGCCATCCCGACGCGGTGGCCGCTATTTTTAAACTCCATGGCGACCTCTTTGAATGCCATCAATTTAATGTCAGCTACCGGGATTTAATGGGGGATAACGCCCTCTTTTTACAGAATGGGGAAGCTCACCGGCGCCTGCGGCGGATTATGACGCCGCCTTTTCACCGAGAACGGGTGCAAAAATATTCAGACTCTATCCTTCGTTTAACTCAGGAAGCCATAGGGGATTGGCGCCGGGGTAAGGTGATCAATGTCCGGCGCTTTTGCCATGAATTAGCTCTAGCAATTTTGATGGAGATTGTCTTTGGGGATAATCCGGCGCCGGGGAAACAAATTCAGGACTGGTTTAGGGCGGAAGTGTTCAAAGAAACCGAAGGCTGGAAACCCTGGTTTGGCTACGGCAAACTCCAACCCCAAATTCGGGATTTAATTACCCAGGAAATCCGGCGCCGTTTGGACTCTGGGGATTTGGGACAGACTGATTTACTGAACTGGCTCCACCTTTCTACGGACGAGAAGGGGCAACCCTTAACCCCGACGGAATTGCAGGATCAGCTCCTCACCCTGATGATTACCGCGGTGGATCCCATCGCCATGTCCCTGGCTTGGGCGCTGTTTTGGATTCAGAAATTGCCGGAAGTTCAGCGCCGGGTTCAAACGGAAATCGATGGCCTCGGCGGCGCCCTCAACCCGGAAAAAATTAACGCCCTACCCTACCTCGGCGCCGTCTGTCAGGAAACCCTGCGGCTCCATCCCATTTTGCCCACGGTCTCCGGGCGGCGCCTGACGGAAGAACGGGAAATTTTGGGCTATACCCTCCCGGCGGGAACCACAGTGGCGGCCTGCGCCTATCTCGTCCATCGGCGCCCGGAACTCTACCCCGATCCCCTTGCGTTTAAACCAGAGCGCTTTCTGGAGCGGGACTACAGCCCCTACGAATATTTCCCCTTCGGCGGCGGCAACCGTCAATGTCTCGGCGCGGCGCTGGCGCCCCTAGAGTTAAAACTGATCCTCGCCACCGTCTTGAGCCAACACCGCCTTTCCTTGGTGGAACCGACCTTACCGGAAACCGTCCGTTACGGCACCCTGGTGGCGCCCGCCGCTAACTTTCGCCTTCTTGTCCTTCAGTAATTTTTACCCTATCTCCAAGTCCATGAGCCTTCCCGAGCAAACCCTTGTCGATCTCCTCCGTCAGCGGGCGACCCAGACCCCGGAGGGCCACGCCTATACCTTTTTGGTGGACGGGGATAAGGAGGGGGAGCGTCTAACCTATGGTCAGTTGGATCAAACGGCCCGGGCCGTCGCGGTTCAGTTGCAAGACTTGATTCAACCGGGGGAGCGGGTTTTATTGCTCTACCCCGCCGGGTTAGACATTATCAAAGCCTTTTTCGGCGCCCTCTACGCCGGCGCCGTAGCTGTGCCGGCGCCGTTCCCGGAAGCCAGTCGTCTCAAACGCACCCTGCCCCGGTTGGAGGCCATTGTCCAGGACGCGGAGGCCACCGTCGTTTTAGCCACCGCCAACATCATCGCTCAACTGGAAGAGTATCGGGAGAGTTTTACCGCCCTCAAGGCGCTGAAGTGTCTGGAAATCCAAGACATTGACCCGGCGCTAGGGGCCCGCTGGCAAGCGCCGGAAATTAGCCCCCGGACCCTCGCTTATTTGCAGTACACCTCCGGCTCCACCTCCACCCCCAAGGGTGTGATGCTCAGCCATGAAAACGTGGTTCGTCATTGCGGTTTAATTCAACAAGTCTGCGAGTACGACGCCGACAGTCGGAGCGTCACCTGGCTACCCTATTTCCACGACTACGGCTTAGTGGAAGGCATTTTAGTTCCTCTCTACAACGGGACGCCCTGCTATGTGATGTCCCCCTTCGCCTTTATGAAGCGCCCCCTTAACTGGTTGAAGGCCATTTCTCGCTATCAGTTGACCCACACCCAGGCGCCCAATTTCGCCTACGACCAATGCGTGAAGCGGGTTAAACCCGAGCAGGTCAAGGATCTGGATTTAAGTTCTTGGCGCTCCGCCGGCAACGGCGCCGAACCCATTAACCCCAAGGTTCTGCGGGAATTTTACGCCCTCTACGGCCCCCAGGGGTTCTCATGGCAAGCCACTTGTCCCGCCTACGGTTTGGCGGAAGCGACTTTAATGATTAGTTGTTGCTCTCCCTCCCTAGAGCCGACCCTCACGGCCTTCGAGGCTCCGGCGCTGGTCAATAACCAGGTGATTCCCGCCCCAGGGGACGGCGCCGGAGCGAGGGAAATGGTCAGTTGCGGCCCCCTTCTGCCGGAAACCCAAGTTTTGATTGTCGATCCTCTGACGAACCGGGTCTGCGCCGAGAACGAGGTGGGGGAAATTTGGGCGGCGGCGCCGGGGGTGGCGCTGGGCTACTGGCGACGGCCGGACGCGACCCAGGAGACTTTTCAGGCCTATACCGAGGACGGCCGGGGGCCCTTCCTCCGCACGGGGGATTTGGGTTTCCTTTGGCAAGGCAATCTCTATATCAGCAGTCGCATTAAAGATTTGATCATTATCGGCGGCACCAATCACTATCCCCAGGACATTGAGTGGAACCTAGAGCGGAGTCACCCCGCCTTCCGCCCCCACTGTAGCGCCGCCTTTTCCATCGTCCATAAGGGGGAAGAGCGCCTGGTGGTGGCCCTAGAGTTAGAACGCGGCGCCGTCGCCGGAGATCTAGAGGAAATTTTCGCCACCATTCGCCGGGTCGTTACCCGAGAACACGAACTGGGGGTTTACGCCATTCTCCTCCTCAGCCGGGGCAGTCTTCCCAAAACCGCCAGCGGCAAAATTCAACGCAGCGCCTGTTGGCGCCTGTTCCAGTCGGGGGAGTTAGACGTCATCGCTCAATGGCTAGCGGACGGCGCCGAAACGCCCCAACCCTTAAACCCTAAATCCCAATCTCCAACGCCTAACCCCCTTTCCCCCATCCAACCCTTCTATCCCCTAGAAACCGCTTCCCCAGAAATCAGTCGCCAACGGACGGATCGGTTAATCGCTTGGCTCCGGGACTATTCCGAAGAGCGTATTGATTCTCGCACCATCGACGAGCGGCGTTGTTTGCCCCCCTACATCGTTTTAGATCTGGGGAACCAGGGGGTGATGGGCCTGCAAGTCCCGGAAAAATTCGGCGGTTTAGGTTTGCGGAACACCGACTTCATGCGGGTCTGGGAACAGTTGGGCGCCATTGACATTAGCATCGCCTCCCTCCTCTTTATCCACAACGCCAACGGCGTTCGCCCTCTAGTGGGTTACGCCACCCCGGCCGCCCAGGCGGAATTATTGCCCCGCATCGCCCAGGGCCGAGAGTTGGCCTCTTTCGCCTTAACGGAACCCGTCGCCGGCTCTAATTTACCGAACCTGGGAACCCTCTGTTACCGCGACGACCAGGGCTGGCGCGTCCGGGGCGCTAAGCGTTGGAACGCCTCTGGTTGGGCGGGCATTGTCCACGTCTTCGCCCGTCTGGTGGACGAAAAGGGCAAACCGGGTCATCCCACGGCCTTCACCCTGCGGCAGGGAACCCCGGGCCTAAAGGTGGGGCCCGAGTCTTTAACGATGGGGGTGCGGGGCATCTTCCAAAATATTATTTACTTCGACGACGTCCAGGTCGGGCCGGAGCAACTCCTCGGCGCCGAGAGCAAAGGCATGGACGTGGCGGAGGAAGCGATGCTGGTGGCTCACCTCTGCATGGGCGCCGTCAGCGCCGGGGGCATGAAACGGTGCGCCCAACTGATGGGGCGCTACGCCGAGCGCCGCCGGGTCTCCACGGGCAAGTTGTTGGATAGCCCCTTGACCCTAGGGGTGTTGAGCG
This sequence comes from Cyanobacteria bacterium RI_101, assembly GCA_016471375.1. Taxonomy (GTDB): domain Bacteria; phylum Cyanobacteriota; class Cyanobacteriia; order Cyanobacteriales; family Microcystaceae; genus Synechocystis. The sequence continues at coordinate 11,272 of WGLZ01000027.1, read as the reverse complement.
AACTGCTGATTAAAATTACCCTGGTGGAAACCCTGACCTATAGCCTGGCGGAAATTTTGGATCTGGGGGGCTATCCGCCCAAGGAACTGGGCATGATCCTGAAAATTTTCTCTACGGATTCCCTCTGGCAGGCCGCCGACAACCTGGTGGAACTGTTGGGGGGCCGGGGCTACATGGAAAACAACATCGCCCCCCAAATCCTCCGGGACGCCCGCATGTTGCGGATTGGGGAAGGCGCCAACGAAATTATGACGGTGACGGTGGGGCGTCGGATCGGGCCTTCGGAGGAACTCCAGCAATTCCTGACCCAGTATTTTAACCAAGGAGAAATGGCCCGGCGCCTCAAGGCCGCCGCCCAGGAGATTCAAGACCGTGCTCTAACCCTGGAAGACCGCTTTACCAATCGTTCCGCGGCGCTCTCCTGGGGCTATAACCTGATTGGGCAAACGGCGGTTTGGGGCGTTGTCCTCGCCGTCGCTCAACACCGTCTGGCCCAGTCCCCCACCGGGGAGTTAAAACTGGCCTGCCAGTGGGCTAGCTTCCAGTTTGAGCGGACGCTTCAACAGGCGCTCCAGGGTCATCCCCAGGAAGACTTCTTCCTCAAACCCCAACAGGTTCAAAGCCAGATCCGGGACTACGTCGGCGCGATTGGCGACCTAGAGCAACGCCCGCCGGGGAGCGAAGACAAACTCGATCCCTACCTGAAAAAAGACCCCAACGGCGGCGGTTTCCCGGACTACTCCCACCTACCGGGGAACATTAACCCCGCGACTATCGCCCAGGGGGAAAACGAAGCGCCGAAGGCCGCGGAAACCCTTTCCTTGGAGGCGAAAAAACAACTCCTGCAAAAACTGCTGGCCCAGAAAGCGGCGGCTAATAAGCCGGAGTAGGCGCTCCTACCTAGCCAAAATGATTAAGGGATGTTAAGATGTCGGCAACTATTTGGCCTAGGGAAAAAAAGCCTTTTTTCCGCCCTCTTCTGATAGCAACCTCCCGGAGATATTCGCCCATGACCGCAGAACTACTAACCGCCCCGCCCATCGCCGAAACCATCAAAGTTTGGCTGGTGGAATGGATGGCGAAAGAGTTGGAAATGCCCGCCGACGAGATTAATACCAGTCAATCTCTGTTGGACTATAGCCTCAGTTCCATGACCGCCATGATGCTAGTGGGAAGTCTGGAGGACTGGCTCGGTCTGGAAATCGTCCCTACCTTGGTTTGGGATTACCCCACTATCGACGACTTAGTGGCGTATTTGGCCGAGGAAGTGAAGGCGGCGGGGAAAGGGATTCCCAACGGCGCCGCCGGTAACGGCGCTGTCCCCGCGGATTTAGACAGCCTCTCGGAAGCCGAAATGGACGCCCTCCTCAGCCAGTTAATGAATTAAGAAGATGCTTGAAAAATCCCTAGCTCTCTCCCTGAATCCCCCTAAATCCCCCTTAGAAAGGGGGACTTTGAGTCGGTTTCCCCCCTTACAAAGGGGGGCTAGGGGGGATAAAAACAGGGCGTTAATCCTTTTAAACAATCTCTAATAGCCCTATGACCGAAGCCGCCAATCCCTCCCTAGAGCAACTTTCCCTCGCGGACAAGCGCCGTTTGTTGGCCCAAATGTTAGCCCAGAAAAAACAGGAGGGGCCTCAAACCTTTCCCTTGTCCCTGGGGCAGGAGCGGATTTGGCGGCATAGCCAGCTTTACCCCGATATCCCCCTCTACAATGTGGCCATCGCCTACGACCTAGAGGGGCTTTTAGACCTAGCGGCGCTGGAACGGAGTTTAGGGCTAATTATCGAGCGCCACCAGAGTTTAAGAACGACCTTTACCCTCGTTGATAACGAACCCTTTCAGCGGGTTTCTCCTGCCCATACTTTTACTTTGCCGGTAACGGATTTAACGGCGGCGCCGGAGCAAGGGGAAAAAGTTCAGGATCTATTAGCTCAAATCGCCCGGACGGACTTTGACTTAACCGCGGGCCCCCTCTGGTCGTTTCAGGTCTTGAAATTAGCGCCGGAAAAACATCTCTTAGCCGTCGTTTTTCACCATATTATTTCCGACGGTTGGTCTTTTTACGTTTTCGCCCAGGAACTTTCCCAACTCTACGACGCCTTCAGCCAGGGCTTGCCTTCCCCTCTGAAACCGTTACCGGTTCAATATACGGATATCGCCCAGCGCCAACGGGAATGGGCAATTACCGAGGCGGCCCAAAAGCAGAAAGACTACTGGCGGGAAAATCTAGACGGCGCCGTTCCTAGTCTCCAGTTGCCCCTTCAGGAGGCGTCCGGGAGTTTGAGCGCTTCGTTCCAGGGACAGTGTCAATTTTTCGCCCTCAGTCCAGAGACAACCGCCGGCCTACGGCAGTTGAGCAAACAGGAAAACGTCACCCTGTTTATGCTCCTGATGGCCAGTTTCCAGAGCTTGCTTTACCAATACAGCCGTCAGGAAGACATGGTCTTTTGCACGCCGGTGGCCTGTCGTCATCGCTCCCAAACTAAGGAATTAATCGGTTACTTTAACAATATTCTGCCTCTACGAACTACCCTAGCGGGAAATCCCGGTTTTTTAGAACTGGCCCAACGGGTGAAAACGGCGGCGCTGGGCGCCTATAAAAATTTAGATTTACCTTTCCAGCAAATTACCGATAGCCCTAATTTACGGCAAACCGCCTTTACGAAAATTCTCTTTTCCGTGGATATGGCTTGGCCCCCCGCCTTACCCTTAAAGGGTTTAAGCAGTGAACCAATGGCGCTCCACACGGGGCAAGTCAACTTTGACCTCTCTCTTTCTCTCTGGGAAACAGCGGAGCAAATTAAAGGCGCTCTGGAGTTTAAAACCGACTTCTTTAAGCCTGAAGACATTGGCGACTTAATCCAGCGCTATCAGACGCTTCTCGCCGCTTTACTGGAAAATCCCCGCCAAACCTTAGACGAGTTACCCTCCCTTGCGCCTTACGCCCCCGCCCAGACGCCGACGGACGCCCAAGAAAACGCCGCCCGCTTTCAACCGCCCCGGACGCCCTTAGAGTTTAAATTAGCCCAGATTTGGGAAGGGATTTTAGGGCTAAATGGCATTGGCATTGACGATAACTTATTTACTCTAGGGGTCTCTTCCCTAGCGGTGGCCCAGATTTTAGAGAAAATCCAAACGGAATTTAACAGCGCCTTAACCCTGGCCCAGATCTTTCAAGCGCCGACCATCCGTCAGTTGGGCTTGCTGTTGCGGGACGGCAATCAAGACTTTACGGTCTCCCCGGCGGTGCCCATCCAACCCCAGGGCGGTAAACCGCCCCTGTTCCTCTGCGAAGGGGTGGGGATTTATAGCAACCTAATCTCCTACCTCGGCGCCGATCAGCCCCTCTACGGCTTAATGCGGGACACCTCGGCGGAGCAGGCTTTCCCCAGCATTGAATCCTTAGGACGGTATTACCTCGACGCGGTGAAACAGATCCAACCTCAGGGCCCTTACTACCTCGGCGGTATTTCCTTTGGCGGCTTAGTGGCCTTTGAAATGGCCCAACAACTCCAAGCCCAGGGAGAAAAGGTGGGGCTGGTGGCGCTCTTCGACACTCCCGGCCCCGGCGCCTACCGTCTTAAATCCCGCGGATCGCGATATTGGGGACATTTAACCAATTTATTAACCTACGGCTGGCCCTACGCTCAGGCCAAATTGCGCTGGAAGGCCAAGCGCCGGGCCAAAGCGAAAATTATCGGCGGCGAAGGCGAGGCTCACCAGGTGGCCAATATGGGATTCCGGGCGCTGGCCAAAAAGTTTGAAAAGACCTACGCCTATAAACCCTACCCAGGCTCCTTACTGTTACTGGCGCTAGAGAAACGCTCTCCCCTAACGGATAGCCTCTTTGATCCGGCGCTGGGTTACGTCGATCCCCTCCTGGGTTGGGGCGCCTTAGCCCAAGAGGGCGTTGAGGTTCATTACTTTCCGGGGGAACACACCACCATTTTGCGGGAGCCGTTTATTCAACCCGTCGCCCAGGAGCTTAAACTGGCTTTAGACCGCGCCCAGAAAGAGCATTCTCCATGACCGCCACCGCAGATCCCCTCATTCACTGGCTCCGGGACTTCGCCCAGCGCCGGATTAACTCCCGCCTGATGGACGAACGGCGCTGTATTCCCCCCTACGTTGTGCTTGATCTAGGTAATCAGGGGATTTTGGGAATGCAGGTCAGCCCCCAGTACGGCGGTTTAGGGATGAATCACCGGGAAACCCTGCGGGTGATTGAGCAGTTGGCGGGGATTGACCTGACGTTGGCTACCCTAGTGGTGATTAATAGTTTTCTCGGCGTCCGTTTAATTCAGGGCCACGCCACCCCGGAACTGAAGGAGGAGTTACTGCCGCTCCTGGCTAAGGGTCGAGAGTTAGTGTCCTTCGCCCTGACGGAAAGCGGCGCCGGCTCGAATCCCAGGGCCATCGCCGGAACAGGGCGCCCAAATCCCGAAGGCGGTTGGCTCCTAAACGGGAAAAAGATTTGGATTGGCTCCGGCTCCTGGGCCGGGGTGGTCAGCGTTTTCGTCAATCTCTACGACGGCGAGGGCAAACCCCAAGGCATGACGGGTTTCGTTCTCCGTCAGGACAGTCCGGGGTTAAGCTACGGCCCGGAAGCCATGACCCTGGGGATGCGGGGAGTAGTGCAGACAGAGGTGATTTTAGAAGACGCGCCGGTTCAGGAGCGCCAGCTCCTCGGCGCCGTCGGGCAGGGCATGAGCGCCGCCCAGGAGGTGATGCTCTTTACTCGCTTAGCCATCGCCACGAAGAGTTTAGGGGGTATGAAGCGTTGCGCCCAACTGATGGCCCGCTACAGTCGGCGCCGGACGGTGGGGACGGGCAATCTTTGGGAAAATCCCCTAACCCGTTTTCGCCTAGGACGGTTAAACGCCGCCATTACGGCGCTGGAAACCCTAGTCTACCGTTTGGCGGATTTGTTGGACGCCGGGGTCAATATTCCCACGGAAGCCTACATTGCGTGTAAAACCTCGGGGCCGGAATTTTTAGGTCAGGCGGCGGACGATTTAATCCAACTCCTCGGCGGTCGGGGCTACATTGAAACCAATCTGGCGCCGCAAATTTTCCGGGACGCCCGCATTTTCCGCATTTTTGAAGGGCCCACGGAAACCTTAAATATGTTTTTTGGCTCTTCCCTGATTCGCCCCCGCAAGGAACTCCAACGCTTTTTTGTGGAGATTCTGGCGGCGCCGCAGGTTTGGGAGCGGTTAACCGCCCACACCCAGTCCATTTACGAGCGCTGGTCGAAGCAAACCCAACCCTTTGGGGAGAAAAACGCGGCGCTGGGTTGGGCCTTTAGCCAAATTGGGGAATTGGGCATGTACGCCGTCCTTCTAGCGGCGCTGGAGGAGAAACTAAATCACCAGCCGACAACGGCGCTGAAGCGCTCCCGAGATTGGGCGGAGGCGGAGTTTAAGGCAGTGGCTCGTCGGGCCCTGGACGGCGCCACGGCGGAGATCCTGGTTGGCGAGCCGGAGGAAAGCGCCGACTTAATCGCCGGCTACGAGGACGCCATCGGCGATCTAGAGCAAACTCTACCGGGGGAAGATTGGCGACTGGACGACTACCTCCGGCGCTAGACTTTTATCAGATGTCAGTGATCAGTTATCAGATACCAGTTATGAGCCTAGGCTCTGGGCCCAGCTTGTCAAAATAGGGGCGGCTGATTAACCTTTGGAAATATCCGCTTCAGATCTTTACTTTGGAGTTTTAACGCCTATGTGTGTCGGTTGTTTTGTCGTTTCCGCTTTTACCCTCTTTTTGCCCCCGACGGATTTACCCCAGGCCCCCGGCGCTAGCTACTCAGTTCTTCCTCCTCAAGTGGAAGTCCAACAACTCAGGAGCGCCGTGGCGGAGATGAAAGCCGCCATTCCTTCGGCGCCGGAGACGAGTCTGCTCCGGGAGGAACTGGGAACCCTGTTGGCGGAGTTAAACGGGACAACAGATTTAGAGGAAACGGAGTTGCTTCTAGAAGATGGGTTCCAAAACCTGCGGGACCAGATTCTCGCTTCCCCGGAAGCGGATCGGCTGATGGAAGTCCTCTACCAAATCCGGGAGGAGCGTTTCCGCAAAAATCAAACCCTGTCGAGCTTACTGGATCAGCCCGTCCGGCGCTGGGGCTGGCTCGGTTAAGCAGTCATTCAAGTAGTCTTTAACCCACTGCTGTTATTCTCCCTAGCCCCCTTTGTAAGACTAAGGTTAGTGTGTATACATAAGCGCACAGATCCCCCCTAACCCCCCTTGACAAGGGGGGAAACCGGCCTTCAAAGTCCCCCTTGCAAAGGGGGATTGTTCCACTGAGCTTGCCGAAGTGTAGGGGGATCAAACCCAAAATTGAGCCTTTAACCGAGATCTGCTCACTGATAACTGTTAACTGATAACTGATAACTGATAACCGCGCCCCCCCCACTTTATGGATCTCCTCGAATACCAAGCCAAGGAACTGTTTCGCCAGGTGGGGATTCCCACCCTCCCCTCCCAGACGATTCAACAGATGGGCGACCTCAAGCGCCTCCACATTCCCTATCCCCTGGTGCTCAAATCCCAGGTGCGCGCGGGAGGTCGGGGCAAAGCGGGAGGGATTAAATTTGTGGAAAACACCATCGACGCCATCGCCGCCGCTTCCGCCATCTATCACCTCCCCATCGGCGGCGAATACCCGGAGGCGATCCTGGCGGAGGCCCGCTACGATAGCCAACAGGAGTTTTTCCTCGCCATTGTTCTGGATTACCAGCGCCAATGCCCGGTACTGCTGGGGTCGAGTCGGGGCGGCATCGACACGGAAACCCTGCTGGATCACATGAAGAGCGTGCCTCTAATGGAGCCTTTTTCTCCTTACCACGCCCGGCGTTTGGTGATTCAAATGGGGCTAAAGGGGGAACTCGTTCCGGCGGTGAGTCAGATTATCGAAAAAATGTACGGTCTCTTTGAGCGCTACGACCTCGATTTAATCGAAATTAATCCCCTGGGGGTGGATCGGGGCGGGGAGGTGATGGCTCTAGACGGGAAAATTATGGTCAACGACTCGGCGCTGGCTCGGCACCCTCGCCTCCAGGGGGATTTAGCGTCTCCGCCCCCCTCGTCCTGGGAATGGTTCGACAAACCTCGGGAAAGCGGCTCCGTCGTCATTCTTAGTAATAGTCTCGGTTTGGCGCTCAATACCTGGGATTGTCTGGGGGATTTAGTCTATGGCGTCCAAGTTCCCGCCAGTCGGCGCTGGCTGGATAACCCCGTCGAGTCCCTAGAGGCGGCGCTGAAGTCGCTCCAATCTTTGTCGTTCCTCAAGGTCATTTTTGTCCACCTCTTGCTTCATCCCGAGCTTTCCTTGATTCTGAGCGAAAATCTGCTCCGGGAAGCTCGCCTAGAGCCGCCTTCCCCCGGCGGCGATCGTCTGATCCGTCCCACCGGCGCCCCGGCGCCGGCGCCGAAGACGGCCGTCAAGTTACCGATTCCCCTTGTGCTCCGCCTGGGGGCCTGGGATGAAGGGTATCTCCCCCCATCCTCTCCCAACTGTTATTGGTTCCAAGATTTTCAGGGCGCTGTAGAGCGGACTCGGGCCCTCGGCGCTCCCCCGGAAACCGAGAACTAATTCCGGGGCTGGGAGAGACCCGGTTGGTCGGATCCCGTCAATCCTAAATTGCTTAACAGTTTAACCACGCCCCAGGCGGTGAGACCCCCTAGCCCTAGGCCAACCGCCAGAAGGAGGATAAACCAACGATTGGCCTGATTTTTGACCTGGCGCTCCCGCTCCGCTAAGCGCCGACTTTCTTCCGCGGTTAAAGCGGCGCCGTTATGTTGATCTCGGGACGGATCGGGGGGCGGGGAAAAAACCATCCAATTAACTCCGTAAACGCTCTGGACGCCACCCTAGCACAGGTTCGCCGTCAAAAGTCCCCCGGCGCCGGAATTATTGAAAACCGAGGTGGGCCACGGCGCCGAGAAATTCGTAGTAGGTGACCTGCCCGTCGGCGTCCTGGTCCGCGGTTTGAATCAAGGTTTCAATCTGCTCGGGGCCTAGAGGAAAAACAAGGCGCCGGGCGATATTGAGCGCCTCCTCGGCGGAAATCAGACCGTTGCGGTCTAGATCCAACTCCTGAAACCGTTGAAGAATCGCGAATCCGGGTTCGGAAACCGCCACATATTCGCGAAAGTCAATCTGTCCGTCCTGATTGCTATCCCAATATTCAAATTTTTGGGTTAACTGAATCTTAACTTTGGTTAAAGAGTGATTAAGAAATTCTTCAATTTCAATCTTGCCGTCGCCGTTAGCGTCTAACTTTTGAAACTCGGCAATGAGCTTCTCTAGACGGTCTGGCGGAATCAGGGCTTCAATTTCAGCGGGAATCGTTAAACCGCGAGGCGTCGTAGTCATAGGAAACTTGGGTTAAGTCTAAAATCAAACCCAACCATATCCCTAAATTGACCGATTTTTCAAGACCCTAGACTCTATAGCGTTATTCAGCCGTCAATTATACTCATCTCTTTGTCAGCCTTAGCGGCCCAATCTAAAAAAAAGATTAAGAAATACTATTTTTATCAAAATCCGTGAGACGATGGCGCTTGTCTTAAACTAGAGCTTTTTTATTTAAACCCGATGAGGAGTCAATGACGATGTCTAACATCTATCAAGAAATCTGGGATCTCGACCTAAAGCAAAACGGCATTCAGGCCTTCGCCCAAGGAGAAACCCTGAGCGAAGCGCAAAAAGCCAAAGGGTATGTCGTCGTCGACGAGCAAATCGCCGGGGACAAGGATCATAAACTTCTGCCGGAGGTCTCAATTCCCAAAAGCAAGCGGACGACCTACGATCTGGCGGAAAAACTCTTCAACAATTATGTTCTTGACCAGACCAAGCCGGAAACCTCCGGCGCCGACGAGGAAGAAGAGGTGCAAGAGTTTATTGAGACCATTATCAAGACCGACGCCATGTTGCGGGCGCGGGAGTACGTCTCGGAGCGCGTCGGGCGAGCCATCAGCGAAAATCAATGGTGGCGCCAGTTGGAAACTATCTGGTTTGAACCCTTTGATAGCGGCAAAAACCGCGATCTGAGCGGCTTTGAGCATGTTATTGTGGGCGAGCAGAAGCAGGGCAAGGTTCAGGGCTATCATTTTTGGTATAAGTACTACTTGGACGAAAATTTTCTTTTTGACGACGAAGAAATGGATTTAATCGACGCGCTCGCTCTCCAAGGAACCCCGGAAAACACCCCCGAAAGCGTCACCTTATCCTTTGTCTGGCGAGCTTTTGATTATCAAAAGAAAACCGCCCGTAAACTAACTAAACCCATTGGCGGTTTTTGGGTCGGCCCGAGCATTGAAGGACTGATGGCGCTGGGAACGGTGCGATTTATCGCCGAGGCGATGGCGCCGAAGGAGGCGGAAATTAACGGTCATCTCTATCGCTTAGAAATGTTTCGCAGTCCCGACGACCGCAGTATGCGCACCTTCTATCCTCGTTACATTAAACCTGTTGCTTAATTGGGAGAATTAAACCATGCCTTTCATTCTCATCCAAGGTCGGTTTAAGCCCCAACTGGGGCGCCCCGACGGCGATTCGGTTCGTTTTCAAGCTCAAGATCCCGCCCTCTGGTTGCGCTTGGAGGGGCGCAAGGTGGATCTCAGCGCCGGCGGCCCCACCCAAAATACGGCGCAGTTACGCTTGGAAGGCATCGACTCCATCGAAAAGGAAGCCCTTTCTTCCCTAGCGGAACAGAGCAAGGCGAGTTTGCTGAAGTTAATCGGTTTCGACGCCGGAAGCAACCCCGAGCCGGAGGGATATATTCTCTCCCGCTCGACGGATGGACAAGCCGGACGTCCGGTTAGTTTTGCCTTTTCTGGCCCGGCCCCCAGCGCCGACGGCGCTTCCGTGTTTTTAGACCCGGCGCTTCTCCAGAAATCGGTTAACTATGGACAAACGCTTAAGGGCTTTGCTTATCCTTTGTATTACGATACGCTGTTTGCGGATTTGCGGCGTCAATTCAACGCGGCGCTAGAAGAGGCGCGGCAAAACCAGCGGGGGTATTGGCCCGCGGACGCCAGTTTAACGGGGGTGACGCTCAACAGTCCCGCGGATTTAGCGACCATTCCCCCCATCTGGCCCAAACTCTGGCGCCGTCTACGAGAGTTTGCCCAAAACGGAATGTCTCGGGGGCCGGATGGAACCTTTTCCCTAGAGCGGTTTCTCGAATTTCTCAAGCTCAAAAACGAGCGGGTGGATATCATCTCCGCCGCCGACCAAACAGGACTCCATCATCTGGTGGCTGTCGCCGGCAATACCGTAAAACTGCTTCAGCCGCCGGAAAATATCCGGGTTGTGAGCCGGAAATAGCGCAAGGTTAGCGCCTGTCTTGAAGCTCCTGTTTCGCTTCCTCGGAGGATGAGCTAGGCGTTTTCAGGAACAGGCCAAAGCGGTAGTCAGTATTCAGTCGACGACACAGGGTTTGACCGCCCGTCGCCCCTCCTCCCAAGGACTACCGTGTATATACAACTGTCAAAATCCCCCCTAACCCCCCTCCAGGGGCTACGGTGTACACACAAGGGTGAAGGTCAGACCGGGCAAGAATGTCCCTCAGTCGAGAGAATACCGCTATAAAGCCTTTTGGCAGAGAGGGATTTATAACCTGAATGTGACTGCGATAGTAGATGTCGTTAACAATGTGGTGATAGTGGTAAGCGGTAAGCATCCCACTTTTTCAAAGAGTGGGCTTAAAACTTGGCTCTCTGGAAATGAGGCGGGTAGTCAGGAAGTCAATTCGCTAGAACCCTTACTGAGTAAGCTTTTCTGTGTTACTGTTCAAGTCGTAATTGTATCGTAAAATACGGGTTTTCGCCCAATCCCCGGAGAGCCTAAAACTTTGACCCTTAACTCTAATTCCTCTTTCTCTTAAGGAGATGAACTTTGCCTCCTCTTCTCTCGTTCTGGGAGAAGAGGCTGGGGAGATCATCCTTTGATTCCGTTCGACACTTGCTTGGTCTTTGTGAATTAAGGTAACTATGCTATAATAATTGCGCTAGTTACTTCTACGCGCGCTTCCTTTAAAAGCAGGCAGATTAAAAATAAAAATATCTTTTAAAACGAGATAAAAAAGCACAAGAGATTGTAAAAAGATTGCAAATTGAAGTATAGCAGGCCTAAATGAATCGTGAAAAGATATCGTACTTTTTCAAATCAGGTAGATTAAAAAGTTTAAACTTGACAAACATCTTAAACATGCGTTTAACAATTCCGAATTTTTTGGCAAAACGACGAAACCTTCTTAGT
>WGLZ01000082.1 GCA_016471375.1 Cyanobacteria bacterium RI_101 | reverse complement strand
GCGCCAGCTCGATGTCATCGAAGCTATACTAGCCAACAAATTCCCCCTACTCACTCCCAAGGAAATCCTCAAAATGTTGCACATCCCCACCGTCGGACTCAGAGAAACCCGCTTTTACCAAGAAATCGCCAAAGAAGTTCGTCAAGAAGCCCTCCAAGAAGGTCGCCAAGAGGGTCGCCAAGAAGGTCGCCAAGAAGGCGAAATAACCGTTATTTTGCGACTCTTAGCCCGTAAACTGGGAACCCTTTCCCCCGCCCAAATCGCCCAAATTCAGACTCTCTCCCTCTCCCAACTCGACAACTTAACCGAGGCCTTATTTGACCTTAATCAAAGCCAAGACCTAGACGACTGGTTAACCCAACGCGGCGCTTAAAATCGAATCCTTTCCCCCTTTACTCCCATGGCCACCACTCCCCAAGAAGTTTGGCAACTCCTCGGCGAACTCATCCAAGCCCAAAAAGAAACCGAGCGGCGCTTTCAGGAAACCGAGAGCCTTTTCCAAGAAGCTGACCGGCGCTTTCAAGAAACCGAACGCCTGATCAAGGAACAATCCCAAGAAGCCGACCGGCGCTTTCAGGAAACTGAACACCTTTTCCAAGAAGCCAACCGGCGCTTTCAAGAAACCGAACGGCTGATCAAAGAACAAAACCAGCGCCTCAACGAAGAATTGGGGCAACTTGGCAACCGCCTCGGAGAATTTGTCGAATACCAAGTCCGACCCGCCGCCGTTAGACTCTTTAGAGAGCGGGGCATTGACGTTCATGAAATCTCCACTGATCTCGCCATTCAGAAAAACGGTCAAGGCTTAGAAGTCGATCTATTGGTTGTGAATAGCGATGAAGCTATCGCCATTGAAGTCAAAAGCAAACTAGACCAAGACGATGTGGACGAACACCTAGCAAGACTCGCTAAATTTAAAGAACTTCTGCCCCGTTATCAATCCCTGAAACTATTGGGCGCCGTCGCCGCCATGGTGGTCCCCAACCAGATTGCCAGCTACGCCTACCGCAAAGGACTCTTTGTTATTGCCCAATCCGGGGAGGATTTGATGATCTTAAACGACGCCAAATTCCGCCCCAAAGCTTGGTAACTCTCATTTTCCAAACACGCCCCCAACCGGCGCTGAACATCAAAAGCTCATCAAACCGGTAACGATGGAAACCGATAACCTCTTCTATCGCATTTTTCTCCGCAACCCCCAACTCATTAGCGAACTTCTGCCTCAAATTCCCGCCGATTGCCAATTTCAGATGAGCGCCCCCGTCGTCAAAGGTAGAAAATTTTCCCTCGACGGCCTCCTTACCCCCCTCGACGAAAACCCAGAACATCCCCTGATTTTTCTCGAAGCTCAGATGCAGAGAGACCTCCAATTTTATGGGCGCTACTTCGCCGAAATCTTTCTTTACCTCTACGAATACCAAATTAACCGACCCTGGTACGGACTACTGATTCTTCCCAACCAAACTCTCAACCTCGGCGCTGACTCTCCCTACCAACCCCTTCTGAGCCAACAAGTCCAAAGACTCTATCTCCAAGACCTAATTCCCCAAGACCGCCTCAGCCCCAACCTCTCCCTCCTCAAACTCATCATCCTCGACCCCGAGCAAACCATCCCCTTCGCCCAAACCCTCCTTCAGCAAACCCCAGACCAAGAGGCCTTCCAGCGCCAGCTCGATGTCATCGAAGCTATACTAGCCAACAAATTCCCCCTACTCACTCCCAAGGAAATCCTCAAAATGTTGCACATCCCCACCGTCGGACTCAGAGAAACCCGCTTTTACCAAGAAATCGCTAAAGAAGTCCGTCAAGAAGCCCTCCAAGAAGGTCGCCAAGAGGGTCGCCAAGAAGGCGAAATAACCGTTATTTTGCGACTCTTAGCCCGTAAACTGGGAACCCTTTCCCCCGCCCAAATCGCCCAAATTCAAACCCTCTCCCTCTCCCAACTCGACAACTTAACCGAGGCCTTATTTGACCTTAATCAAAGCCAAGACCTAGACGACTGGTTAACCCGAGGCGGCGCTTAAAGTTCAACCCTTTCCCCCTTTACTCCCATGGCCACCACTCCCCAAGAAGTCTGGCAACTCCTCGGCGAACTCATCCAAGCCCAAAAAGAAACCGAACGCCTGCTCAAAGAACAATCCCAAGAAGCCGACCGGCGCTCTCAGGAAGCAGATCGGCGCTTTCAGGAAACCGAACGCCTGATCAAAGAACAAAATCAGCGCCTCAGTGAACAACTCGGGCACCTCGGTAACCGCTTAGGAAAATTCATCAAATACCAAGTCCGACCCGCTCTGATTAGGCTTTTTCGAGAACGAGATATTGACGTTCATGAAATTTATACCGAGCTATCCGTTCAGAGAAATGCTCAAGGCTTGGAAGTCGATCTCTTGGTTATTAATAGCGAAGAAGCCATCGCCATCGAAGTCAAAAGTAAACTAGACCAAGACGATGTGGACGAACACCTAGCAAGACTCGCTAAATTTAAAGAACTCCTGCCCCGTTACCAATCCCTGAAAATATTAGGCGCTGTCGCCGCTATGGTTGTCCCCGACCAGATCGCCAGCTACGCCGACCGGAAAGGACTCTTTGTCATCGCCCAATCCGGGGAGGATTTAATGATCTTAAACGACGCCAAATTCCGCCCCAAAGCTTGGTAACCCTCCATGACCCCCAATATCGGCGCTGTCTTAATCCACGGACAAACCTTCGATCCTAAAAACTGGTCTAATAACCCCGTGAACGAAACCACTCTTTTCGGCGCTGTTAACGCCCTCTTTGACCTTCTAGAGCGCCGAAAAATTCCCTATCTTCTCGTCGGCGGTATTGCCCTGCTGAGTTATATCAACAGCCGCAATACCCAGGACATCGATCTGATTCTTTCCCGTCAAGACCTGCAAAAATTGCCAGAAATTACCATCATAGATGAGAATAAAAACTTTATTAGAGGTGAATTTGAGCAATTACAGATTGATATTTTATTAACCGAAAATAAACTCTTTAAACAGATCGCTAAATCTTGCCTTGCAGAAAGACAATTTGGAGATAGAATTATTCACTGCGTCACCGTAGAAGGACTAATTCTACTCAAGCTCTACGCCTTACCCTCCCTCTACCGCCAAGGCATTTTCGACAGAGCCAGCCTTTATGAAAACGACATTTTACTACTTCTTATCGACTACCCCCTTCAGCCAACGCCTCTCTTAAACCGCCTCAAACCCCACCTTCTAGACAGCGATTTAGACGCCCTTCGACAACTCCTAGAAGACCTACAAACTCGCATCCGGCGCCGGCGACAAACCTTCGGCGCTTCCTCAGAATAAAACTAAAATTGAGAGCAAGAATCCCGCCAGACGGCGCTCGTCATGCCGAACCTGTCAAAACTCGGCGCTGGCGGCGCCGTAGGATTGACAACCCCGACCCTTCGGGGCCGACCGGCGCTATTTGTCCTTACTGCTTCAGATCAACGCTAAAATTTAGATCAATATCCCCATCTACCGGCGCTGGTTGACCTTAACCAAAGCCAACATCGAGACAATACTTAAACAAATTTCAGTATTCACAATCATGAGCGCCGCCCAGCCATTCCCCATTCTGACCTCAGCGGAATACTTCGCCTGGGAAGAAAAACAGTCGCAGAAACACGAATACATTGACGGGCAAATTTACGCAATGAGTGGAGGGAGCGTTAACCACGGACGCATCGGTATCCGTTTGACGACCCTACTCGAAACCCGTCTTCAAGACGGAGCTTGTCTTCCCGGCAACTCCGATGTCAAAATTCGTATTCCCAACAGCCAAAACTATACCTACCCTGACGCCAGCGTCACCTGCGACCCCCGCGACCGAGAAACGCCGGATTACTTCAGCTATCCCTGCCTGATTATCGAAGTCCTTTCCCCTAGTACAGAAGCCTACGACCGGGGCGGCAAATTTAGACTCTATCGCCAAAATCCCGCTCTTAAAGATTATCTACTTGTCAGTTCCACCAGCATTGAAGCCGACTTATACAGCCAAGACGACCTTGGGCAATGGCGCCTCCTTAGCTACCAAAGCGGCGATATTATCACTCTCCCAAGCCTTAACCTTCGCTTTTCCCTCGACGATCTCTACCAAGGACTGACTCTAGCCAATCGCCATGATCCCTAACGTCGGCGCTGTCTTAATCCTGAGTTATATAGCGGTCGCAAATGATTGATAAAGTCATGGACACAAAACCCTCACGGGTTAAATCTTTTGGTCAAGGACGATTTACAATCTAGATGTGACCGCTATAGAGTGGGACTCACTTTTATTGTGAAGAGACACTCTCCAGGATTAACTTACTGCGCTTAACGGGATCGGGGATGGGAATGGGATAATTGCCGTTAAAACAGGCGGAGCAGAAAAGTTGGGGATCTTCGCCGGTTGCCTGGAGCATTCCCGCCTGGGTTAGATAGGCCAAAGAATCCACTTCGATTTGTTGGCGGATTTCCTCTAGGGTTAATTTAGCGGCGATGAGTTGATTTTGGTTATCGGTGTCGATGCCGTAGAAACAGGGATGGGTCACCGGGGGGGAAGAGATGCGCATATGAACCTCCACAGCGCCGGCTTCCCGCAGGGCCCGGACAATTTTGCGGCTGGTGGTGCCCCGAACAATGGAGTCGTCCACGATGATCACCCGTTTGCCCTGGAGCACGTCCCTGAGGGGGTTGAGCTTCATGCGAATGCCGGACTCCCGCATGTGTTGGGTGGGTTGAATAAAAGTGCGCCCCACGTAGCGGTTTTTGATTAGACCCTCGGCGTAGGGAATGCCGGACGCCTGGGAAAAACCGATAGCCGCCGGGATGCCGGAATCGGGGACGCCCATGACCAGATCCGCCTCGGCGGGACATTCCTTGGCCAACTGTTGCCCAATGCGCATCCGGTAAGTGTAGAGACTTTCCTCGTGCATGACGCTATCGGGGCGAGCGAAGTAGATCATCTCGAAGACGCAGAGTTTCCGGGCCGCCTCCGGCGCCCACTGGCGAGACTCCAACCCAGACTCCGTAATCCAGACCAATTCCCCCGGCGCCACGTCCCGCAGATAGACGGCGCCGATAATATCCAGGGCGCAGGTTTCCGAGGCCAGCACATAGCGATCCGGCGCGCCTTCTAGAACCCCGATCACCAAAGGGCGAACCCCCTGGGGATCCCGAGCGCCGATTAAACCCGCCGGAGTGCCGATGACCAAACTATAGGCGCCATGACACAACTCGAAGGCGCTGGCCGCCGCGGTTAGCCAATCCTGACCGTTATCCACCGCCTGACCGACGGCGACGGCGATCATCTCCGAGTCCGTAGTGGTGAGAAAATCGCCGCATCCCCGGCGCTCTAATTCTTGCTTAAGTTCCTGGGTGTTAACCAAATTGCCGTTATGGGCCAGCGCCAAGGGCCCGAGACGGGTTTGCACCAGCGCCGGTTGGGCGTTGACTCGGTGGCTAGATCCCGTGGTGGAATAGCGATTGTGCCCCACTGCCAGGGCGCCGACCATTTCGTGGAGGGTGGATTCTTTAAAGACCTGGGAGACTAAGCCCATATCTTTATGAAGGTGGACGTTATCCCCCTCAAAAACGGCGATTCCCGCGGATTCCTGACCCCGGTGTTGGAGCGCGTAGAGACCGAAATAGGTTAGCTTCGCCACTTCCTCCTCCGGCGCGTAGAGTCCAAACACCCCGCAAGCCTCCTCCGGTTTATCGGGGGAAATCGGCTCAGAGGGGAAATTAGCGTCAGAATCAAACATCCGGGGAAAGCGCTCCGTGGGGAAAGGAAAAGATTGGGTCAATGTTGGCAGTCGGTGGAGAAGGGTCAAACCTTAGATTTTATCCCCTCTAACCCCCCTTGGAAAGGGGGGAACGCTCCTCAAAGTCCCCCCTGCAAAGGGGGATTTAGGGGAATTTACGTAGAAAGCGAGGCGCTGTCCAAACATTTTTTTAAAGACTTATGTTTGATTGTAGAACGGAAGCAGGCTATCTAGGGCGGCGCTCCTCGGCCATGGCTCGCCCCGCCAGCGCCCCGGTAGTCCAGGCGGATTGGAAATTAAAGCCGCCGGTGACGCCGTCGATGTCCAAAATTTCCCCGGCGAAGTAGAGGCCCGGACAGCGCCGACTTTCCATCGCGGAAAAATTCACTTCCCCCAAGGGCACGCCGCCGCAGGTGACAAATTCTTCTTTAAAGGCTCCTTTCCCCCGGATTTGATAAACGCCCTGGGTTAATTCCAACGCCAAGCGCCGCAGTTGGACTTTGGAGACGTCGGCCCAGGTTAGCTCCGGGGGAATACTGGAAAACTGGATTAGGCTTTGCCAGAGTCGTTTCGGCAGAGCTAGGGGACAATAGGCGCCGATTTGTTTACGGGGCTGGTTCGATTTAAAGTCCAATAGTTCCGCCAGCAGAGTTTCCGGGTTCTGGGGAGGAAGCCAATTGACGCGGCACTGACATTGATAACGCCGCTCCTGAAGATAGCGAGCGCCCCAGGCGGAGAGTTTCAGAACCGCGGGGCCGCTTAGCCCCCAGTGAGTGATTAAAATCGGCCCCTGCTGTTGTAAGGATTTCAGGGGTTTACCCTGATCGTCCAGCAGAGTGATTTCCGCCGTTTCCGCGGCGACGCCCGCCAAATCCGTTAAACGGGGATCTTTCACCGTCAAAGTAAAGAGGGAGGGAACCGGGGGTTCCAAACCATGGCCGAGGGCTTGGGCGAGACGGTAACCCGTCGGATGACTGCCGGTGGCGAGGAGCAAGCGCCGAGTTTCCCAGAGTTGGCCGTCCTTGAGCGCGACCCGAAACCCTGAATCGATAACCTCCGCGGTTAACACCGGCGCTTGAGTTCGGAGAATAACCCCGCTTTCCCTCGCCGCCGCAAGTAAACAATCCACAATGGTCTGGGAATCGTCGCTGACGGGAAACACCCGCCCGTCCCTTTCCGTTTTTAATTCGGCGCCCCTCCGCTCAAACCAAGCCATGGCGTCTCGGGGCTGAAAGCGGCTAAACGCGCCCCGCAGAGCCTTTGCGCCCCTGGGATAGTTCAAGATTAACCGCGCCGGCTCAAAACAATGGTGAGTGACATTACAGCGCCCGCCCCCGGAAATCTTCACTTTTGTTAAAAACTCCCGCCCCGCCTCCAAGATCGCGATTTTTAAATTAGGATTCGCCTCCCCGCAGACGACGGCGCTGAAAAAACCCGCGGCGCCGCCCCCGACAATCAAACAATCTGTGTTTTGGACCATGTTTAGAAATGTTTTAACAGACGGGCTTCGGCTACGCTCAGGATACTGTGTTCACTGATATCTGATATCTGTCATCTGATATCTGTTGATATCTGTTATATGTTTCGGCTGGATTGAAGCTGATTAAGCGTGTCCACAAACTCGGCGATGCCCTGAAAGCGCCCATAGACCGAGGCGAAACGGATATAGGCCACTTCGTTTTCCTGACGCAAATATTGAAGCGCCAATTTCCCGATGGCTTCGCTGGTCACCATCCGGTCGGGGTGCTGTTGCAGTTGACTTTCCATTTCATCGACAATGCTTTCCAGGCGCTCGACGGAAAGGCCGGTCTTCTCGCAGGCTCGGATAATGCCCCGGAGAAGTTTGGAGCGGTCAAAGGCTTCTCGTTGTCCGTTCTGCTTAACGACGGTGATGGGAATATATTCGATGCGCTCAAAGGTGGTGAAGCGATGCTTACAGGCCAGGCACTCCCGACGGCGCCGGATACTTTGGCCCGCCTCCCCGGAGCGAGACTCAAGGACGCGGCTATTGTGACACTGGCAGTAGGGGCATTGCATAATCCATGCCCGGGGTCGGAAGAGAAGGAGACCCCAAGAGAAGGGCTGTGCCTTATCATACCTTAGCTGAGGAGTCAAGGGATGAGGATTCCAGCCCCAGTTCGCCAGAGAGGGCGAGGTTATTTTTGAATCCGGGGCGGTTCCCGAAAGGCGATAGCGAAAAAGAGGACGGCCAGCGCCATCGTCAGCACGAGAATGTAAGCGACACTTTCCATAATTGAGAACGTCCTGAAAAATTTGACCCGACGCTTTCTAATTTACCGATTCCCCCCGACCCTGACAAGTCTTCGGCGCCGATTGCTCCCGCTGGGGTTGATTTTAAACTAAACGCCCGTCTTCTAATTCTATAATCCTATCCGCAACGTCGAGAATTCGGTTATCGTGGGTGACGATTAAAATAGTCGATCCCTGCTCTCGGGCCAGTTTTCGCATTAATTCCACCACATCGTGGCCGGATTTGCTATCCAGCGCCGCGGTGGGTTCGTCGGCTAAGACTAAGCGGGGATGGTTCACTAGGGCCCGAGCGATGGCCACCCGTTGCTTTTGCCCCCCGGAGAGGTTATGGGGATGTTGGTTCAGGTGGTCGCCCAAGCCGACGGCTTGGAGAAATTGAATGGATCGTTCCTTGGGAGAGGAATCAACGGCGCGGGGGGACAATTCGGCGCCCATTTGCACGTTTTGGCGGGCGGTGAGGGACTCCAGCAGATTATGGGCTTGGAAAATATAGCCCACCTGACGGCGGACTTGAATGAGTCGGCGCTTTTTGGCGTGGAGAAGCTCCTGCCCAAAGACCTTGAGACTGCCGCTTTGAGCGGAGCGGAGGGCGCCCATCAAGGTCAGCAGGGTGGTTTTACCGGAGCCGGAGGGGCCCTTAAGAATGACGACTTCGCCCTGGGCTAGGGTCAGGTTAATATCAAAGAGAATCTGTTTTCTCAGCGCCCCTTTACCGTAAAAATGATCCAGATGTTCGATAGCGACGACGACCGGGGAACTCGGCTCCGCCGGCAAGGCGACGGGATTGGGCAGGGAAAGGGCGACCATAGGCGGCGGAGAGCTTTTACTTATTGATTATAGACGGTCAACTCCCTCGACCCGCCTTAGCCAAATCTGGCGAAGGTTGACTTATCGGGGCTTTTGCAAAGACGAGGGGAGGGGCTGAAACGGCGCTTGCTCCTGGGGCGGAGTTTGTAAGCCGACGACGACGCCCAGAGCCAAGAGGATCGGGGCCGCTAGGGCCAGACCTTGAACCCAAAGGCGCTCCCGGCGCCGGGCCGGGGAAAGTCCCAGAAGTTTGAGCGCCTCGGGGGTCGTGCCATGGGGGCGATGGTAACGATTAACGGTTTCCTCCGCCAGCCATTGGCGGGTGGCGTTGAAATTATGAAGAGGAGTCGGCAGAAGTTCCAAATAGGTGGCGTTGCGGAGCAGATCCCCGGCGGCGCCGCTAATTTTCACCTTGTCGAAGAGGTTGGCGACGCCGTTCCCCAGCCCCAGTTTCATCAGCGTTCCCCGTAGAGCGGGCCGGGATGATTGCAGGGTCTCCCCCCGCTCCAGCGCCAGCAAGTTATGGGCGATGACGGCGCCCTGTTGGTAAGCGATCTGGGCCAGCGCCGGTTGGGGGTCTCCCTGAACCGCGACGCAGTCGCCGCACCCGAAGATCTGGGGAAAACTGAGCAATTGTAGAGTTGGCGTCACTAGGGGTTGGCCATGGCGGTCTCGCTCTTCCGGGGGTAACTGTTCCTGAAGACAAGCCAAAAGAGGATTAACCGCCGCGCCCGCCGTCCAAATCGTCGTGGCGGTCTCTAGGCGCTGGATTTCCGTTTCCCCCGCGGTTTGGTAGTCTAAAAAGTCCGCCCCCACAGCTTTGACTCCCGTTCCCAGTTGTAGGGTCACTGGCAGGAGTCGCTCTTTCAAGGCCCTCAGCGCCGCCCCTTGCAGGCCGCTGTTGGCGTCCCCCGCTAAAATCCGGGGCGCGTGGTTAATCAGATAAAGACGTAGATCCCTGAGTTTTCCCCCCATAGCCGCGTACCAGTTGGGCAACAAATCCGCTAAAGTGGCGGCCATTTCCACCCCCGCGGGGCCGGCGCCGACGATGGCGACGGTGAGTAGAGCCTGCTTCCGTCGGGGATCCGCCGTCTCTAGGGCTTCCGCTAAACAGGCTTTTAAATGGGCCTTGAGCGCCAGCGCCTGTTCCCGAGAGCGAAAAGGAAAACCATGTTCCTCCGCGCCTTCCGTTCCTAAATACCCCTGGGCGGCGCCGAGCGCCAAAACCAGGGAGTCAAAGTCTAAGGATTGTCCGCCCCTCAGTTCCACCCGGCGCTCCCGGAGGCGAATATCGATCGCCTCTCCCTGAATAAAGCGAATGTCGCTATTAACTAACAAATCCCGATAGGCGGGACAAATAACGTCCTCCGGCAATTCCTCCGTCAACAGTTCGTAAAGGAGAGGCTTAAAAACAAAGCGCTCCTGGGCGTCGATGAGGGTAATCGGCCCGGAATGACGCCGATGGCGGAGGTGGAGCGCCGTCCAGAGGCCCCCAAAGCCGCCGCCGAGGATCAGGATCGAGGGGGAAGCAGAGGCCATAGCGCGCGTCTCCAAACTGGGGCGCTCTGATCATAGCGTCCTTAGCCGCCCCGTTCCTAACGAATGACGGCTCACTGAAATCTGTCGTCTGTCATCTAGCCGTTGGGGGAGTTCGGCTTGGATCTGGATCTTCGGGAAGCCTCAGATCGGGATTTTTTCTAGTTATAGTTTCCCTAGCGGAAAGCGCGGGTTTTCAGCGCCAGATCCCAGTTAATCCTTTTGACCTATGACCTTAGCCGTTTCCTCCGTCACTCTGCAAGACTTCCTGCAACAGCCCAACATCGAAGAATCCCCCGCTTGGGAATTAATCAACCAGATTCCCAGCCAAAAACCCATGCCCACCCTGTATCATAGCCGGTTGCAAAAACGATTACTCGCAGTCATTGACAGCGCCGGCGACGCCTATGAAGCTCTCCCCGAACTCCGCTGTATCTTAAGCGCCAACTCCATTGTTCCCGACATCGCCATTGTCCGCGCCGCCAAACTTCCCTTGGGCAATGAAGCTCTGGCGGGCCCCCCAGATTGGCTCATTGAAATCCTCTCCCCAGATCAAAAAACCACGAAAGTAATCGCTAAAATCCAGAACTGTCTGCAAGAAGGGGCGCAACTGGCTTGGTTAATTGATCCGAGCGAAGAAATTGTTCTGGTATTCGACCCCGATCATCCCTTACTCATCGGCAGTGGCGACGATATTTTACCCACCTTAAACGAGATTTCCCTGACCCTAAGCCCCCAGGAAATTTTTAGCTGGCTCCAGACTAAAATAACCTAAAAGTATGTTTAGAAAAGCCTCAGTTTCGCCGATATAAACAGGGTGTTGGCTCCCCTTCTCCCAGAATTGGGAGAAGGGGCTGGGGGATGAGGGCAAACAAACTTTATTCTCACCCGTCTGCAAACCGCTCTAAGTTTGATTGAGACTATACTGGCCAGCAAGTTTCCCAGCTTGACTACCCAAGAGATTTTGCGGATGCTAGACCTGAAATCGATGGACATTACTCAATCCCGTTTTTACCAAGAAATCCTTCAAACAAGGCAAGAACAGGGTCGGGAGCGGGAGGCGCTGTTGATTGTTCGAAGGCTCGCTCAAAGTTGGCGAAGCGCAGGCGCCAGCGGAGGTCTGGATCGGGCATGGGGCCGGAGGTTAAGGGGGAGTCGGTTCCAAAGATTCAACGCTTTCTGGGTAGCTATAGACTTCAATCCCCAGGGCTTCCGCCACCGCCAAGGCCCGTTGATCTGGCATCGGAGAGATGACCATTTTGCGATTTACCGGGCGCCGATGGCGCTTTTGGTAGAAAGCAACTTTGCGGTCAAAGCTATACATATCTGCTTTACTGACGGATGATTTGATCTCGCAGGCAATGACAGAGCCGTTTTGGACGATGATGTCAATTTCTACCTGGTCCGGGCGCCCAAAGACTTCTCCCTCCTCGTCAAAGTCGTTGATATTGATCACTTCTACTTGAAAAGACTCTTCTAAGATGGCCCGCAGTCCACTGCGAAAACTTTCTTCGGAATATAATCCCCAGCGAGAGCCGATAGCGCCGATGGCGCTGTTATAGCGCCGATCCGCTCGTTTGAGTTCCGCCAAGATAGCGTTAATCTGGCGGGTGTTTTCCTCCCACTTGCGGGCCTGATCGGCGCGAAAGTTTTGGGATTCGATTCTATATTCCTCCCACTTGCCAGCCTCTTCGGCGCGGTTCTGCTCTAGCTCGTCTAAAACCCCCTCTAGCTCGTTGAGAACCCGGTCAAATCGGCTTTCAGTTTCTTGTTTGTCGGCGTAGTAGTGGGAAACGGTGCGCAAAATGAAGTCCCTGACGGCGGGATCTTCCGCTAGCAGTTGGGGTAGTTCGGCTTGGATCAGGGTTTTCAGGTCGCTATCTGGCATCTTCGGGGGACTCAGATGGGAATTTTTCCAGTATAGTCCGGGTTCGATTGAGACGATGTAGCGGTGACTTGCGAGATGGGGATTTGGAGGCTTATCTGGGGAAAGATTGCCCGGCCTGACAGCGCCGAGAAGTCCCTACCGCAATTCCCCTCCCGCGGAGGGGTGGCAGGCGCCGACCTAACGGGTGGTGAAATCTCGGAGTAAGGATAACTGCTTACTGGTAACTGATAGCCGATACTGAGTAACTGTTCAAGATGTGACTTTGGTCACTTTTTTTGTCTCAGGGAAAGCTCGGCGCCGAAGAAACGGCTGAAAGTCTTAGGAAATAAGGGTTTTGGGCTGTTTAATACCGGACAATCTAAGTTTCAGTAATTTTACGCAGAAGGCGGAATGTGATCAAGATCACCAAAAATGCGCTCGCAGATCACCCCCGTCTTTCTATCAATGGGATAGGATAATGCTTGGCGAGAATCACTTAGGCACGGGTGAGGAGAATACTGAGACGTTTGGTCTCGGCGCTCTGACCTCGGACTTAGGTTACTCCCCGGAGGCGGCCCGGTCTTTCCGCTCTGTCTCTGGAAACGCCTAAACACTCAAGATACTTTCTCTCAATGCTCCCGGAGGGTTCCACCTATGTTTAACGTTAATTTTAAAACTAAATTTCTATTGGCGAACGCTTAAGTTTTAATTTTTACTACCTTATCAGTAACTAAATTCTGAGATTAAAGCCATGACTTCTGTATTCGACAACCAAGGACAAGCTCTATCATTCGGCGGCACCCCAACTCGCATCACCGACACTGGCCCGAACCTAAATAGCCGAGTCCTCTTCACCAACGTCAGAACAATCGATGGACAGCAAATAGATGCGATTGTCACCGTCACTAATTTAAGAAATGCCACTATCACCGGTTTTGATACGGTTGATGGTTCTACTAATGCGGCTCCGTTGATCTCGAATACTACCGAAAATGTTCTTAGTCTCAACACCGATATTGGAGCCGGTGGCGGCGATGTCACCATTAAAGTTGACTTTATTCTCGGCGGTAGCTACAACGCCACAACCAATCCCAATGGCACCACTGTTATTCTCCAGAATGTCATTGTCAACTCCTACGATATTGACGGTGTTGCGGGTAGCAGCAGTACTAACAATCTCCAGTATCAAGAGTTTTCGGGGGCCGCTCAATACAGCATCGTTTCTGCTGGTAATGGCGGTAAACTGACTGCCACCCAAAGTGGAGGAACAACCCGTTTCCAAACCTCCCAAGGGGGGAATACTACAGCAGGACCGGGAACTAATGGGGGAGATATCATCCGGGTACAAGCGAAATACGATTCCCTTTCGTCCTTTACTCTAGTCACCGGGGGAGGAACATCTGGTGGAGCGGGTGGCGTAGCCTACTATTACCTTGATTTTAGTTCTGGCCCTGCTTTCTCGATCATCCCGACGACTTTTTATACCGTTTCTGGAAGCGTTCTCCGGGATGTCAACAATAACAGTCAGATCAATAATCCAGGAGACCTCCCTCAAAGCGGCGTCACAGTTAACCTATTGACCAATGCGGGGACTTTTATTCGGAGTACCACTACCGACGCTAACGGAGACTACTTTTTCAGTGGACTAGCGGACGGAACCTACAAAATCCAAAAGGTCAATCCCAGTGGTGTTAGCGCCATTACCGATGTGGATGGCGGCGATGCTAACGAAATTATCGTGACGGTTAGCGGTGGCAATGTCGTTGATCGGGATTTCTTAGTGGGTCTTACCAACCCCGCCAGTATCAGCGGCACAGTTTTAGAAGACACAAACGGTAACGATACGATCAACAATCCCGGTGACACGCCCATTGCCGGGGTAACAGTTGAATTACTCAGTGGTACCACGGTCATCGCCACCACCACCACCAACGGCAGTGGCAATTATAGTTTTTCCAATTTATCAGCGGGTAACTACACCGTCCGCCAAACGAATAAAGATAGCAGTTATCTGGACGTTACCGACAAAGACGGTCAAGGAACAGCAAATACTATTGCGGTAACCCTAACTGCTGGACAAAACTCCGCGGGTAACGACTTTCTTGACGAACGGACGCGCCCCATTGTTGACCTTAATTCTGCCCCCACCACAACCACTAACACCTCCAATCAAACGGTTAACTTAGTTCAAGGCGGCAACTTCGGCACAACCAATGGCGAAACTCCGCCCGCCTCTTGGACAGAGGGTGGTAGCTCAGTAGCTTCTGTTAGCGGAACAAGTAACCGTTGGATTTGGACTGATACTCCGGGCGGAACCCTTACCCAAATTATTTCTTTCCCTACCTCTACTAGCAACACTACCGCCGCCTCCCCCACCAGCGAGCAAACCGTTGCTACCAGTAGCAGTAATTTAACCAGCATTTCTTTTGGTCTTGCTTGGCAGAATGCAGATACTAGTCGTGACAATCAACTTCAGGTTCGTTACAATAGCGTTCTCTATGCGACTCTTCAAACTGGCACTAATGCACCAACGGGGAGCTGGACTTACACCAATGGAGCTTCGGGATCTGCCCCTAGCACTTCGGTCGCTGACGAGTCCACAGGAACTTTAACGACTATCACGATCACTCTTCCGTCGGGTATCGCCACGGGAGGAAACTTGGTCTTTACCTATGCAGATGGTCCAAGTAGTGGGACGGGTTCAGACGATATTGCCATTGATAACGTTGTCATTAATACGACGACAACGACCACGACAACGACCAAAACGGTTGATGGTGATTACAACTGGGCCACCACCTACAATGCCAACGGCGGGCCAGCGGTTTCCATTGCCGATACCGACTCTTCGGTCTTTGAACCTCTTTCCCCCAACATGCAGTCAGCGACCATTGTCCTGACTAACCCCAAGGCGGGAGATAAATTACTGGTCAACGGCGTTGACGCCAATAGCGGTTCCCTCACCCTCGGCGGCGCAACCGTCAACTGGACGCGCACCAACGGCACTCAGATTAACTTTACCGGGAACGCGACCCCTGCCCAATACGCTGATTTCATCGAAGCGGTTCAATTCTCTAGTCCCGGCACCATCGACGCCACCCAGCGGATTGTTGATGTCACCGTTGTGGATGTGTTTGGGACTTCCTCCAACACTGCCAAGGCGTTTATTAATATTCAGGCGGCCGGCGCGATTAGCGGTAAAGTTTACGCGGATACCGGCTCCAATGGCGATTTTAATGACGGTAACTTTGACGCTGGGGAACTGGGTCTTGCAGGTGTCAAAATCGAGTTATTCCAAGGTGGAACCCTCAAAGACACCGTCTTCACGGATTCAAATGGCAACTATCTCTTTACCGGCCTTACCCCAGGGGGTAACTACCGCATCGTTCAAACCCAGCCAGCGAATTACGACAGCGGTTTAGAGAATAACAGTAACGAGATCACCAATGTCACGGTAACGGCGGGTCAAACCCTAACCACTGGAACGAACTTTGGAGAAGTCGTCTCCAGCATTAGCGGCTTCGTCAAGCTCGACGCCAATGACAATTTGGGCAGTACCGGCGATCAAACGGCGCTTGGCAATATTCAGATCCAGTTGCTAAACGCTTCCGGTAGCGTTGTTGCGACGACTACCACCAATGGGACAACCGGTTTCTACCAATTTGCCGACCTCAAAGCGGGGACCTACACCGTCCGGCAGATTGATCCTGGGACTCCTCCTAATTCGCCCACCTATCCCGACGCGTCCGATACGCCGACCTTCACCGGCGGCGGGGGAACTTACACCAAAAATGTCAACGGCACGCTCAACGATGAAATCGCTGGCATCACTTTAGGCGTAGCGACTAATCTTACTAACTACGACTTCTTCGAGACCCAATTTGCCACCATTACCGGCGCCGTCTATGAAGACGCGGACAACGATGGCGCGTTTGACATTCCCGGAGATACCCTCATCAACGGCGTCACTGTTGAGCTGGTCAATTCTTCCGGGGTAACGGTGGCGACGACCACTACCGTCAATGGAGCCTATTCTTTTACAAACGTAAACCCCGGAAGCTATACTGTCCGTCAGACCAACCTAACGGGTTATGCCGACGTTACCGACAAAGACGGTACAACGAATGGCACGACAATCAATGAAATTGCCGTGACTGTTCGGGGCGGAGACATCAACTCCGGCAACAACTTCCTCGATAATCTACCCAACATCAGCGGTCGAGTTTTAGAAGATCTAGACAATGACAATGTTCTTGAACGAGATACCGATACTCGCCTCGGCAATGTCTTCATCGAGTTACTAGACAGTAATTTCAGCGTTATTGCGACTACCAGCACCGATGGGGAGGGGAATTACAGCTTTGATAATTACCTGCCAGGGACTTATTACGTTCGCCAAACCAATAGCTCAAACCTCCTCAACGATGTCACGGACAAAGACGGCGGCTCCCCCGGTAATACGAGCAATACCCCAACGGCTAACCCCAACTTGATCGCCGTTAACTTGGTTCAAGGACAAAACAATACAGCCAATGATTTTCTGGACAACCTAGTCACGGGGGTTATCGGAGGTCGGGTCTTTGAAGACGCAGACGATGCGACTCTTCCTGGCTTTAGCGCAGGGGACGTAGCTCTGTCGGGAGTTACCGTTCGTTTATACCAAGCCAACGACCTTAATAATCCCATTGCGACAGATACAACTGACGCAGATGGACTTTATTTCTTTGACGCATTGCTGGGCGGTACCTATGTTGTTATTCAAGAGGATTTACCGGGTTACAACAGCGTTCGGGACAATGAAGGCGACACGACTACGCCAGCATCCAATACCTTTACTCGTACTATTGATGCTCAAAACACTTCGTTCGCCGGTCTAAACTTCTTGGATAACTTGCCGAACATCACTGGCTTTGTCTATGAAGACGCGGACGATCTGACAGCCTCTGGCTTCAGCGCCGGCGATACGCCCATCAGTGGGGTGACCGTCAAACTCTTCGACAATAGCGGCAGTACCGTTCCGATTCGGACGACCGTTACAGGGTCAGACGGCAAGTATGTCTTTGCCAATCTTCTGCCGGGCGACTACCGCGTTGAGCAGGAAAACTTGCCCGGCTACGCCAGCGTCACAGATAAAGACGGCGCAACCACCAATACCGTCGATCAAATTGCCGTTACCTTAGTTAAGGGCGTTGATAACGAGGGCAATAACTTCCTCGATAACCTGCCCAACCTCAGCGGCTTTGTCTATGAAGACGCGGATAATGACGGTACTTTTGCCGGGACAAATACCCCCATCAGCGGAGCCATCATTGAACTACGGAACTCGTCTGGTGTAACCGTTGCGACAGCCCCCACAGACAGTAACGGTCAGTATGTTTTCACGAATGTTCTGCCAGGAAACTACACCATTTTTGAGAATAGCCTAGCGGGTTACACCGACGTTACGGATATTGATGGGAATGGGAATGGTAACTCGTTAATCGCTGTTACCGAATCACAATTACTGAATGGGAATGTCACCGGTCAAAACTTCCTCAACGATCTCAACCGAGGCAGTATCAGCGGCGATGTCCTCAAAGACGCTAATAATAGCGGAACAGTTAATGGCGGCGACACAGACATTGAAGGCGTCCTGATTGAGTTGTTCCTCGGGACAAACACCACAGGCGCCCCGTTTCGGACGGCGACAACGGATGACGGCGGTAATTACAGCTTCACCGGCTTAGACGCTGGCATCTACACCATCAAACAAACTGACCTGTCGGGTTACTGGAGCGTGGCCGATGATGACGGCGCTAATGACAACATCATCGCGGTTAATCTTGCTCAGGGTCAAAATTCCACCAGCAACACCTTCCTCGATAACGTCACCCTGATTAGCGGCAACGTCTCCGCAGACACGAACAACGATGACAACGGCGACGTCAACCTCAACAACGTTTTAGTGGAATTGTTTGAGGGAACCACGATCCAATCCGGCCAAACGCCCTTCAGGACTGTTCGGACAGGCCCCGACGGTAACTACAGCTTTGACGCCGTTCCCTTTGGGGATTACGTCATTCGCCAAACCAACCTAGCTAATTATGGCGATGTCAAAGATATTGATGCGGTTAACGACAACCTGATCTCCGTCACCCTTTCCGCATTAGCGCCCCGTTCCACCGGGAATAACTTTGTTGACGAGGAGCTTGGGGAAATTCGCGGCTTTGTTTACATTGACGCCGATAACGACGGCATTAAAGATCCGGGTGAAACCACAGGAATCTCCGAGGTAACGGTCACCCTAACCGACGTCAATAACCCAGCCTTCTCCGAGACTCGACAAACCGGCGCTGATGGGAGCTATAGCTTTGCGGGTCTGCGCCCCGGAACCTACACAGTCACCCAACCGACTCAACCCAGTGGTTATCCGGATGGGCAGGATACCCAGGGCAACACGGCGCCGATTTCCGGTAGCAATACGACCGATGTCATTACCCCGATTACCTTAACTGCGGGTCAAACCAGCGCCAATAACAACTTTGGGGAATTGGGCGGTAGCATCAGCGGCAGTGTACTGTATGACACTAACAATGATGGAACCATCGGCGCTTCTCCAGAAGGGGGAATCAGCGGCGTCACCATCAACTTGTATAAAGGCGGGGTCTTTGTTACTTCTACGACTACCCTTGCGAATGGCTCCTACACCTTTACCGGTCTAGCCCCCGGCAACGACTACAAAGTAGAAGAACTAGAACCAAGCGGTTTTGTGGACGCCACCACCCAACCGAACGTACCCGGAACTCGGACTACCACCACCGGCGCCGACGAGATCAGCGCCATCACGGTCGCGTCTGGGAATACCACCAGCGGGTTAGATTTCTATGAAACCAAAACCGGAAGCCTCAGCGGGCGAGTCTTGGATGATCGCTTTGGCCAAACCCTCGGCAATATTGACCTTATTCCCAATACCTTGAACGACAAAGGGATTTTCAACGCTCAGGTTATTCTGACCAACGCCGGCGCTGATGGCCTGTTTGGCACGGCTGACGACACAGTGCAAACCACCACGACCCTAGCGGATGGCACTTATCGTTTCGATAATCTGCTTCCTAGTCTGTACAATGTCCGCCAAATTGACTTGCCCAACTACACCAGTGTTCGGGACATCGACAACGGCGATCCTAACTACATTGGTAACGTGCGGGTTAACGCCGAGCAGGAGGTCACAGAGCGCAACTTCTTGGATATCTCTAAGGCGGGCAGTATCGCGGGCTTTGTCTTTGACGATAAACCCGGTATTACCGCCAACACCTTCGATCAAGGCGATCAAGGCATTAGCGGCGTCACCGTCACGCTCATTTGGGCGGGGATTGACGGCGATTTCGGGACTGCCGAGGAGATTGATGGCAACTCTGGGGCTGCCAAGGATAACAAGACAACCACCACCACCACAGCGGCGGATGGTAGCTATCTGTTCTCCAACCTCGGCCCCGGACTCTACCGCATTCAAGAGACTGACTTAAACGAGTACTTTAGCCTTGCAGATGTTGATAGAACTAATGGATCAACGAACACCGATAATTTAATCGGCAATATCAACCTCTCCTTGGGTCAAAACTTAACGGGACAAAACTTCCTCGATTCCTCTCCTGTCGTTGCCGGCGCTCCGGCGCTTCCGTCTGTGCAGTTACTCAAAACCATTACCTCAACGAGTAATGCGAGTAATGGTAATGACCCTGATTTAACTGTGGAGGTCTGGGGCGAAACTATTAACTATCAAATCACCCTTCAAAATCTTAGCTCTGTGCCAATCCCCGGAACAGACCTGACGGTGACCGATCCGATGTTGGGAACCTTAACCCGAACCAACGAAAGCGTTAATCCCAACGGGAATCTCGACGCTAACGAAACTTGGACGTTCACGGGGTCGGCGACACTCAATCAAGGCACCTTGGGTCAATACACCAACGCCCTCTCCTCCATTGAAAGTCAACTGCCCAGCCGGGTACAAATGGTGGTCAACCCCGCCTCGGCTAACATTTATTCCTTCGCGCCGGGCGGCGTTCGGGATAGCTACTTCGATGGCTTTATCTCCAATCCCACCCTAGCCGGTCAAAACATCCTCAATGGCTGGAAAAACGTCTGGTGCGTCGATGTGGATCGGACCGCTTGGGTGAATGGTTTGTTCAACGCCAAAGTCTTTTCGACCTACAACATCCCCACTAATGAGGTCAACGTTGACATCCCAGGCAACCTAGATTTGGTGAACTGGGTGTTAAACCAGAACTATGTCGGCAAGGAAACCGCTACTGGCTCGGGAGTCTATTTCACCGCCGGGGATGTTCAATCCGCCATCTGGAAACTCATTGACGATAATAAAACTGCGACCCTTGATCTCGGGGACTTTACCGTTGCCAAAGCCAACCAGATTGTGGCAGCAGCCAACGCCTTCCAAGCCGCCAACCCGACTTATCAGGCGGCCCTTGCAAGCAATGGCAATAACGCCACTGCGGCGGCAAATAGCACGACGGTGTTTACCCCCGGATTTGGGGACACTTTAGCCGTGTTGGTGATTCCCCTGAGCACCCGCGGTGTCTTTGCGGGACGGCAAAAGCTGATCGTCGAGGTGGAACTTCCCACCAGCGGCACTTTGACTAACACGGCAGAAGTCACTTACACCTACAACGGCGAAACCTTCAGCCAAGCCTCTAGCGTGACGACGACAGTCAGCGGCTTGACCTCGACTCGCCCCAACCCAACCGCCCAATTTAATCCTGCCACCATCTCTGGCGGTATCTACGTTGATACCCTCATTGCCGGTAACGCCCAAGACACCATCACCGGCGGCGCCAGTAATGACCGATTCCAGTTCCAATTCGGGAGTTCTTCTTTTACGAACAATGAGTGGAAACCAGATCGGATCACCGATTTCGCCATCGGCGGCGACAAGATCGACCTCTTAACCACCGCCGGAGTGGACGCCGGTCTTCCCGCCAGCTTTACCCGCGCCGCGGATGACACCACTTCCGCAACGCTCTCTGACCTTGTTAACAACGTCTTTGCCGACGCCAACGGTTTAACCGCAGGGTCTCAAGCCTTGGGCGCTAACAGCGCGGCGCTGGTGACAGCCACCAACTCAGGTATTGCCGGTACTTATCTGGTCATTAACAATGGCAACGCCGGTCAAGACTCGACCGATCTGCTGATTAATATCACCGGCGACAGCAGTCTTCTCCCCGCCTTGGGTAGCATCACTCCGAGCGCGTTCTTCAGCTAAATTCGCTTTTCCCTTCCCTCAAAGGAAGGGAATCTTTTTTAAATCTCTCCCAGAAAATACCTAAAATGATTAACTTTAAGCGATTGACTTTAGCTTTAGCCAGCGTGGCGGCAATCGGAGTATTTACTCCCGTCCAAGCAACGACTCCCCTCGGGGATTTATTTGATGATACTGGCACTCCCGCCGGTGAACTAACTATCGGAGATTTTACATTTTCAGACTTTATTATCAGTGTCGATAGTGGTGGTGTTTTGAACGATTGGCGAGCTTTTCACGTAACGCCCACCCTATCTTCCGGGGATCCGGTGCTTACTTTTAGCGGAACCTTAACCACTGCTGGAGACTACTTTGTCGCCTACGCTCTAACCTATACTGGCACTAATCCGCTACCTTCAAGATTTTTCGATATCACCCAATCCATCACTGGTTGCACTGGCGGGATTAACGAAGATGCTGTTACCAATAATTCGGGGTGTACTACAGATACTCTTGTTTACGACGATCCTGACTATGTGGTTGGAGTAACCGAAGAAATTGGTGGTGTGATCAATGCGAATAGTAATGTTTTTAATAAAGCGGCCGGTTCTGCTCCTATCTATGTGGATACCGCCGTGTTTTTACGGTCTGGTAACTACACTGGCTTTAGCCAAACTTTTGACGCCCAAACCGTTCCCTGGGAGACCGACGTCCTTCCCCTAGCCGCCGGGACGATCATCTTCGGTGGGGCGGTCTGGTGGAAGAGCCGGCGCGGCGCTAAGGCACTGGATCTCGGGGAAGGGACTACCGACTCGGAGCAGATTTCAGATGACAGATGACAGATATCAGATATCAGATATCGGTAGGAGAGGATCGGCGGCGCATCTAGAGTCTAGGGGGCGCAAGCCTTGCGCCTAGACTGGATGGAGCTTCATCGGGAGAGCAGAAAGCGCCTCGATCTCTCACCCAGAGATCGGCGCTAGATTTGATAGGGAAAGGGCCAGAGCAGGAGTAAAGTAGGCTGGGCAAAATCACAGAAATTAGGCATCATGAAGATCCGCCAAAGACCGATCGTCAGAGGAAACCCAGTGATTACCACCTTGCCTAGACCTTCTGCCTTAGTTCACGAAATCCAACTTGAACAAGTCGGTCACTGGAGTTTGTTCAAATTTACAGACTCCCTTCAACAGCGCTTGGAATATTTACTAGACCAGAAAAAAGCCGATGGATTGACCCCAGCAGAAACTGCGGAATTAGAGGCGATCGGAGAACTAGACCGGATTTTTACTCATATTAATGGACTAGTCGTCGCTCACAATGCCCATTGACGCCAAGCTCAAGCAAGCCATTCGGGAACGCGCTAACTATTATTGCGAATATTGTCATTCCCCAGAGCGATTAAGCGCCAGCCGGTTTACTATCGATCACATTCTCCCCAGATCCTTGGGCGGTTTTGACGATCCAGACAACCTAGCGTTAGCCTGTCGGCGCTGTAATGAAAGACGATACGACTTTGTCGCCGGCGTCGATCCCAGTACGCAAGCAATTATCCCTCTGTTTAACCCCCGTCAATTTCAATGGCAAGATCACTTTATTTGGGCGGAAGGAGGAATCATAATACTAGGTCAAACTCCCATGGGGCGCGCGAGTTGCCTACGATTGGATTTGAATGATGAGCGTTATCCTGAAGCGGATTCCATCCGAGCGACCAGAAAATTGTGGATGCAAATCGGCTATCATCCACCCGTCAATGATCCTTGCCAAGCCTAGATTGTAGATTGTCTGATGGAAGCGCCGGTGCGGCGCCAAGGCGCTGGATCTTGGGGAAGGGACTGCCGACAGATATCAGATGACAGATTTCAGATTTCAGATTTCAGATATCGGTAGGAGAGGATCGGCGGTGCTAGGCGGGCGCGAGGGCGGAGCGGAGCTAGAGTCTAGGGGGATCTAGAGGGCGCTTCAGAGGGGCGCAAGCCTTGCGCCCAGACTGGATGAAGCTGAGCGAGAGAGCAGAAAGCGCCTCGACTCCCAGCGGGACGCCCCGCAAGGGCGCAAGGCTTGCGCCCAGAGATCCGCGGCGCCCAGAGATCTCTCCCCAGAGATCTCTCCCCCGGAGTACCTGCGGCGCCCAGAAATCGGCGCTAGGTAGAGATCCTGCTCCCACGGCGCTCGGAGAGAGCCTGCCCCTCTGCCCCTCTGCGGCGCTTCTAGAGATCTCGGGGCGCGGCGCTAGAGTCTAGAGGGATCTAGGGGGCGCACTGGATGAAGCTCATCGGGAGAGCGGAAAGTATCCCCGCCCCTCCCGGCGCTTGGAAGAGAGGATCGGCGGCGCCGTCTGGATGGAAGCGTCGGGGCCAGCCAGTCTGACTTGAAGGCGAAAAAGGAAGAAAAAGGGTGTTCGCTTTCGGTATTGACATGAAATCAAGCATACAATAACTGGTTTTTAACAGCATCACCCGTCAACTTATTAACCAAAATACACACCCGCCGCACAACCTCATAGGCATTTTTTTGAGGGACAACAATGATGCCGAAGTGTTGTCTCTCTTCTTTCGTAAACTGAAGATGTAGCCGTTCAAAATCAACTCGGTTATGGGTCACAAGGCATCTACCTAGAGAAATGGCAAACTCTAATTGTTCACGGTCAGTTTTTCCTAAACTAGACTGCTCAGGAACCGTCGTGACATCTAAACCGCGAGAACGCAATAGTGTTGCCACTAATGCCGACACATCTTCATCCGTATAGAGCGAAGCAAATAGACTCATTGCATATCTGGAGTTTCTTTTTCAGAACAATATACAAGTTCATCTTGCACGTGATTCCGTTCAATATGTTCATTAATTTCAGCTTGATGATCCAAGTAAAAACTCAACGCATCAAACACTTGTGCCAAACTCAAATGCGGTAAATGAGTCGGGATTTCCTCGGGCATTACCCCTAATCTCCACAAACCCACGATTGCGCGAACAGAAGTCCGAGTCCCCTCAACGATTGGTTCTCCCCCTAAGATTTCATTATTTCTGGTAACGTAGCGTGAAACAGTGTTGATCACCATAGCTCCAAGTCTTTCCTCGAAAAATGGTGACTCCATTTTAGCAAGGCTTGCGCCCAGGCCAGATGACGCTCACCGAGAGAGCAGACAGCGCCCAGATCCCCCGGCGCTCGGAGGGGATCCGGCGCCTAGACATCAAAAGAAAAGATCAAGTAATATCTCTTGAGACTTATCATTCATCTTCTTCGGATCGTTTTGCCACTTTTGGGGATTGTTAAAAATATAGCGCCGAATATTATTTAAATGTCGGTCGTCCCTAACAATCGATTCATAATAATTGCGTTGCCAAACAGTCGGATTTGGTGAATAGCACAGAGGTTTAACGCATTTAGTCACCGAGGCTTTAAAACCAGCCACAAAAGAGGATAAAGACCGGGGTTTACGTTCCGCAACGCCCTTTTTTCCAGCCCTCATTTTCCCGTCGTCAAGCTGGAGATCTTGATAGCAGATGATCATAATGCCGTGTAAATGGTCTGGCATAATCACCCAAGCGTCCAACCCAATCTCTGGGCGAATTTCCGTCGAAATTAACCATTCTCGCTCCACAATTTTGCCAATTTGGTTGAGAATCATCTTACCGTCACGAATCTCCCCGAATAATCGCTGACGTTTATAGGTATTAAGCGTGATAAAATAAGCGCCGACTTGGGAGTAATCATAGCCCTTGAGGCGGATCGAACGGCGCTGGTGGCGCCCAGGATTGTACGTCATCGGAATCAAGCGCCTCGCTCTAAGCTTCTGAGATCACCCAAAGTATAGGTGAAGGGCGCAAGGCTTGCGCCCGGAGATCTATGCCCAGAAATCTGCGCCCCCCGGAGTACCTGCGGCGCTCAGATATCTATGCCCGGAGAGATCTCCGCTCCCCTCCCGGCGCTCGGAGTAGAGGGGCGGCGCTTCTAGAGGGCGCAAGGACGGCGCTTCAAGCAACACTGTGTAAAGGTCGCTTCTAGGGGGAGATCCGCGGCGCCCAGAGATCTTAGGGCAAGAGTAAATAGCTCATCAAACTCCAGAATGATATCGCTCATTTCTTCGTCACGACTGTATCCTCCATACGTCAAGAGGTCTGCCGATGTTTCTGATTAACATCGTTTTGTAACCATGTAAGAGAAACTTTTGTAACTCTAGCAATTCCTCGTAAATAAAATAGCTCTAGTAAAAGCCTGTCGATAACCTCTTTAGTCTGATCATCAGTATATTTTATTGCGCCAGCGCGCGAAGCTCTATTCGGTAGTTGAGCTAAATCTTGACATCACTACATTTTGGTTTCTATCCAAAGTAGAGGGTCGGCATTGGTAGGGAGAAAAGTTAACGAGGATCGCCGCTTACTGTCAGCGCCGACCTAAGCCTCAGCCCGCGCCTGTCTGCGTTTCCAGAGAATCCCGACCGCGACGGCGCCGACTACGGCCAGGAGCGCGAAAATTCCCAACTGGGCGGCCCAATGAATAATCTCGGTTAAGGGGATTAAATGTCCCAAAAAGAAGGACAAACTCACCATTAAGGTCGCCCAAAGCGCGGCGCCGCCGAAATTACACAGTAAAAACTGGGGGTAGGGCATCTGGGCGATTCCCGCCATGGGGCCGGCAAAGATCCGCAGAAGGGCCACAAAGCGCCCAAAGAAGACCGCGCCGGGGGCGTTTTTGCTAAATTGTTGGCGAGCCACTAGTAATTGATGCTCTTTAATCCGCAACAGACGACCGGCCCGCACCAAAAAGGGCCAGCCGCCCCAGCGCCCGATCCAATAGCCGCAGTTATCTCCCAACACGGCGCCGGTCACCGCGGCGAGGAGCACGCCCCAGTAGTTCAACTCGCCGCTCCCCGCCAGAAAGCCCCCCACGAGGGTGATGGTTTCCCCCGGCAACGGAACCCCCGTATTTTCCAGAGCGATCCCCAGAAAAACCGCCCAGTAGCCATACTCCCGGGCCAATGCCTGAATGGTCTCGACGGAGAAAAAATCCCAGCCCATGCCGTTACCTTTGTTACATTCGTTAACACTAACAATTTAGCATGACCGGCGGGAAGCCCGGCGCTTCAGAGGATCGGAGAGGAGTTCCGACAGGGGTTAGGCCGACATTTCGGTTATCTGCCCCGGCCCGGGTCTAGAGAACCGAACCGAGGAAAAAAGAAGGCGATTTACGATGAAATCATCTAGCAATCACCTTATTTTTCTGCCTTAAAAAGGAGGCGACTCACATGACTCTCACTCGTTACAATCCTTTCCGAGAACTTGATCTGCTACAACGGCAAATGAACCGACTCTTCGACGAAGCTGTGTTGCCCGCGGAGCGGGAACTGGAGCGTCTCGCCTTTACCCCCGTCGCCGAACTGACGGAAGCGGACGACGGCTACACCCTCAAACTGGAACTGCCCGGTATTAACCCGGAACATCTCGATATTCAAGCTACCAAAGAGTCAGTGGCTATCTCCGGCGAGCGCCAAAGCCAACACACCGAAGAACATAAAGGCGTCACCCGCACCGAGTTTCGCTACGGTAAATTCCAACGGGTGATTCCCTTGCCCTCTCCCATTGAAAACACCGCCGTCAGCGCCGACTATAAAGACGGTATTTTGACCCTGACTTTACCCAAGGCGGAAGAAGCCAAAAACAAAGTGGTTAAAGTCAAACTGGGCGAAGGTTAATTTCCCCGGCGCTGAAACTGAACCGATAATTCGATCCTCCCAGACTCTCGCGGTTAGGGGGGATTTTTACTCCCAGTCCAAGGCCTACCGCTAATAACCCCTCCCCTTGCAAAGCTACGGTGTACACACAAGTCTTTGGTTTTGCCATTAACCTGATCTCGCCCCCTAAATCCCCCAATTCTGGGGGACTTTGAATTCAGAAAAGCTCCGAACTCCCCCCAAAATTGGGGGGCTGGGGGGGCAAAACGAGG
>WGLZ01000048.1 GCA_016471375.1 Cyanobacteria bacterium RI_101 | reverse complement strand
TCATCGATGATACCCGCCACTAATCCCAAATGGTCTAAATTCTCAATCTGCACAGGAAGATACAATCCTCAGAAGGAACCTTTTCTAGCTTAGACTACCTGCACATTTTTAATTCCCTGCCAACCTGCGGAATGTCGGCTACGGAAAGAGTCCAGTTAGGGATAAAGCCCCTACAAGTGTTCAGATCCCCCCTAGCCCCCCTTGGAAAGGCTACCGTGTATACACAAGTGTCAAAACCCCCTCTAACTCCCCCTTGGTAAGGGGGAGAACCAAAAATTTTTGTTCCCTCCCCTTGCCAAGGGGAGGGCTAGGGAGGGGTTCTAGAGAGAATTTCAGGAATTATTTTAGTTATGTGTACCCTGAAGCTCCATTTGGGGGGAACCGGATTCAACCGCCCTCGGAATTAAAAGGCGGGTTTCCCCGGAGTCAATATTCTGTACAAGGAGAGATTGGAAGCTGAGAAAAATGGGGGATATGGGATTTGAACCCATGACTTACACCGTGTGAAGATGCCACTCTACCGCTGAGTTAACCCCCCGTTGGGTCGCAGTTTTTTATCATACAGCGCCGACGGCCCGATTTAATCCGCCGATTCCAAAAAATTTGCCGCAATTTCCTAAATAAAAACATCTTTTCTCTGACCCTGGGGCGCCGCTTCTCCCAAGAGGGTTTGACAGGCTAACGCCTGAGCCTGAGGCATTTGTCCGTAGGAGAAGACCCAAGGCGGCGCCGGCGCTAGATGAGAGAGGAACCACTCTAAAACGTAGGGACTGCCGTAGAGAATCAGCCCCCGGACTCGACCGGACGTCAGCAGGGTTTGATAAATAGCTCTGGCTTCGGGACTCAAACCCGCCTGGCCCCGGAAAGGATTACCCCGCAGGAAAACTTGCAAAAAACAGGGTTCGGCGCCGACGTTGAGGAGGTCTAGGGTCGTCTGGTCAAACACCCGATGGGCATAACCGAGACTTTGGGGCAGTTTCAGCGCCGGGCAGACTCGATTTAAGATATCGCAGTTGAGTAAATCATCCACCACCAGCAGATTAACCAGGGTTTCCTCCCCCTTTTCTAGAGGAAGCGCGCCGCCTTGACGCTGGGAATTCTTTAAAATTTCCGCGCCGAGATTGAGCGCCGGGGTCGGGTCAAAGGGAAAATCCGGGGCGCTGGTAAAGTCTAATTTCGCTTTCGCCCGTTGAATCCGCTCCAGAGACGCGTCAATCCGTCCTTCCGTTAGCCGTCCCGATTCGACGGCTTGGGCTAAAGCCTCAATCACCGTTACCGGATCCGGGGGCATCAGTAAAATATCGGCGCCGGCGTCCAGCGCCCTGACAGCCACCTCTCCGGGGTCGCCGCACTGGGTAATCCCCCCCATAATCAAAGCGTCCGTGACAATCAGACCCTCAAAGCCCAATCTTTGCCGCAACTGTCCCGTTAAAATGTTCCGGGAAAGGGTGGCGGGGGAACTGGAATCCCAAGCGGGAACCTGAATATGGGCGCTCATAACGCTATCCACGCCCTGGGCGACGGCCTGTCGAAAGGGCGGCAATTCCATTTCCGCTAGGCGCTCCGGGGTATGGGGGATAACGGGTAAATGCAGATGGGAGTCCGTCGCCGTGTCGCCGTGGCCGGGGAAATGCTTGGCGCAGGTCAGCGCCGGGTAAGGCTGAGCGCCGCGAATAAAGGCTTGAACCAAAGCGCCCACGGTCTCGGGGTCTTCCCCAAAGGCGCGGATATTAATCACCGGGTTTTGGGGATTGTTATTGACGTCGGCGATGGGGGACAAAATCCAGTTAATGCCTAGGGCCAAGGCTTCCTGAGCCGTAAAAGCGGCGAAGGCTTCAGCGTAATCACAGGCCAACGCCAGATCCCGGCGAGCGATTTCCCCCAGGGCCATCGGGGGCGGCAACCAAGCGGCGCCGCTAAAGCGCTGACCGACGCCTTCTTCAATATCGGCGGCGATCAAAAGCGGCGTCGGCGACCAAGCTTGCAGTTGTCGAGTTCGTTGACGGAGTTCCGCGGCGCCGCCTCCCAGTAAAATGACGCCCCCTAGATTTAGGGTCGAGAGCCACTGGCGCAGTTGGGCGCTGGGCGGCTCCCATTGAGGATAGCGAATTTGCTGATCAAAGAGATAGCCAGAGGCTCGAACCACGATCAGTTGGCCGATTTTTTCTCGTAGCGTCCAGCCCGGAGCGTTCATAGCCAATCCTTTGCGTTCTCTTCAATAAACTGGGTCGCCTGGGCCAAGGTTTCCGGGGTGCCGATATCTAAAAACGGCGCCGAGATTTGATGGACGTAAAAGCGTTTGCCCAGGTCTAAAAGATGAGGAAAGACGTCGTATTCAAAACTCAAGGGCGACCTAGAAGGAAATTCCGAGAGCAGTTCCCGCCGTAGGAGATAGACGCCGCTATTAATCACCCCGGCGCCGGCTTTTTTTTCGGCGAATTCCGCTAAGACGCCTTGCTGGTTAACCCGGAGGGAGCCAAAGCGGGCCGCGTCCGCGACGGAGACCCCTAAGATAACTCCGTCTAAACTCGGATCTTCTAAGGGTTTTAACAGCGCCCCGTAGTCCGTCACCGTTAGGGAATCGCCGTTGAGAACCAGCCAGAGGGGAGGGGTTAAACCGCATTGGTTCGCGGACTCTAAAAAGCCCCCCGCGGTGCCCAGGGGTTGAGTCTCTACCGTGCAAGTTAGCTCCCCCTCGGGCCACAGTTCGGGGCTTTCTCTGCGGATGTATTCTAAAATCGCCTCCGCCCGATAGCCCGCGGCCACCACGCCCTGACGAAAGCCCTGACGATGGAGGAAGCGCAGGAGCCAGCCCAAAAAAGGACGCCCCGCCGTCGGCGCCAAAGGTTTAGGCAAATCCGGTAAGACCGACCGGAGGC
Source organism: Cyanobacteria bacterium RI_101 (assembly GCA_016471375.1). Taxonomy (GTDB): domain Bacteria; phylum Cyanobacteriota; class Cyanobacteriia; order Cyanobacteriales; family Microcystaceae; genus Synechocystis. The sequence continues at coordinate 20,747 of WGLZ01000048.1, read as the reverse complement.
GGGTTCCCTGACCCCCGGCCAGAATTAGCGCCGCCGCCGTCGCGGGAGTGAGACTCATCCCGACCTAGGCCGCCAGATAACCGAGTTCCGCCAACTTGCCCCAGACCTTGTCCACGCTTTCTTCCAACTCTTCCAAGTCGGTGCGGCATTCCACTTCCGGGTTGGCGGGCGGCTCGTAGGGATCGTCGATGCCCGTAAAGCCTTTGATTTCGCCGCTCCGGGCTTTTTGATAGAGACCCTTCACGTCCCGGCCTTCGCAAACGCTCAGGGGCGCGTTGACAAACACTTCTACAAAAGCGCCGATTTTGCCCCGCACTTCTTCGCGGATTTCCCGGTAGGGAGAAATGGCGGAAACGAGAACAATAACCCCGTGGCGGGTGAGCAGGTTGGCCACAAAACCGATGCGGCGAATATTTTCGTCCCGGTCTTCTTTGCTAAAGCCCAGACCCTTGGTGAGGTTCGTGCGCACGACATCGCCGTCCAACACTTCGATGCTATAGCCTTTTTCTAGAAGCCGTTTTTCCAAAGCCTGAGTAATGGTGGTTTTGCCCGCTCCGCTTAAACCCGTTAACCAAATCGTGACGCCGCGTTGTGCCATAGGGATAAAGTCCGCAAAAGTTTAAAAATAACGCTGAAAATTCAAAGCTAGAGACTACCCTGTTTCGGCGCTCCTGGCAAGGGAAGTGTCAAGTTAATGGAGGGTCGCCGCCATGGTCAGCAAGCCCTGTTGTCCCAGCAAAATTTCCCGTAAAAGCGTGCAGATTCCTACCCAGAGCACCGGGGTAATGTCCACGCCTCCCAGAGGCGGAATCAATTTTCGAGTCGGCGCGAGGAAGGGTTCCGTGGGCAAGGCGACCAAACTCCAAGGCAGTTTCGCCAATTCCAGTTGGGGATACCAGGTCAAAATAATGCGGAAAATAAAGAAAACCGTCATCAGCGCCAGCAGAATGCCGAGGGCGGGATTAAGATAGGGGAGGGGATTCATAGAAAAATTGGCTTTTTGCAACGATCATAGCGGATCTAAAAGCCCTTTTGGACAGGCGGCAGTGAGCAGTTATCAGTTATTAGTGAGCAGATCTTCGATGAGCGGTCGTGGAATGGGCCTCCCGCCCGTCCAGATTGTCCAAGGGAGACGCTCCCAAGGGCTATCACGGTATAATGCCTATGAGTTTGAGTCTTGCGGAATTTTTAAAAGATCAAGGCAAAGGGAAACGAGGGAATGCAGAGGGTTTTGTCCTGGGGAAAACGACTGGTCGGCGCCGGTCTGTTGAGTTTGGTTTTAGGATGTCAGGGCATTCCGGGGCTGGAAAATCGCCTGGCGGTCAATCCGGCGTTACTTAACCCCTCCCCAACGCCTCAAGCAACGGGAACCCCGGCGCCGTCCTTAACGCCGGTGCCTTCCCCGGGTTTAGCCTCTCCTTCCCCAGCGCCGATCGCCGGCGCCGGTTTTACCGATCTCGACGCTCTGCCCGCTCCCCAACGGGAAGCCATTGAAGCCTTGAGCCAACTAGGCATTTTCTCCCCTAGCGGCGCCTTTGAAGCGGAGCGCCCCGTCAGCCGGGGGGAATTCGCCCAATGGTTGGCCCGGGCCCACAATCGTTTTTTTCAAGACCAGCCCGGCGCTCAAATTCGTTTAGCCTCCCCCGGCGCCGCCCCTATTTTTAGCGATTTGCCTGCCAGTTCTCCCTATTTTCCAGAAGTCCAGGCCCTAGCCGCCGCGGGCTTGATTCCCTCTCCCCTCAACCCCAACGCCAAAGCGACCCTCTTCCGCCCCGGCGCGGCCCTAACTCGGGAGGAGATGTTGGCTTGGAAAGTGCCTTTGGATAGCCGTCGCGCCTTGCCAGCCGCAACCCTAGAATCACTGAAGGAAACTTGGGGCTTTCAAGACTTAGCGAAAGTCAATCCCCTCTATTGGCGCTTTCTGCTGGGGGATTTTCAAAACGGCGACCAGTCCAATATCCGCCGGGCCTTTGGCTTTACCACCCTGTTCCTGCCCCAGCAGTCCGTGACGCGGGGGGAGGCGGCGGTAATCCTCAGTTACTTTGGCTTTCAGGGGGAAGGGCGCTCGGCCCAAACGGCGCTGACCCTGGAAACGAATCTCCAACCCTCTCCAGCGCCGTCTTTAGAAGCCAGTCCGGCACCGTCGCCATGACGGGGACGCTTTTGGAAACCTGGCCCGGCGCCTCTCCTGAATTGTTAACTCTCTTAACTCTGGGGGAACATTGGCGCCGGGAACTACGGCGCACTTTAACCCCTTTTTTTCCCCAATTAACCGAGCTAAATCTTTCCTTAATCCCCCGGGTCGGCGCCGAGGATTGGTTTTATCATTCTCCCCTGCCCCGACAATTGGGCGCGGCCCTTCCCGTAACGGCGCTACCGGAGCGCTTAAAGTTGACGCCCAGCCTAGACTTACCGTTAACTTTGGAGAGTAAAGACGGGGAATGGCTCCGCTGGCGTTTAAGCCACCGCGAGTTAACCCCCTGGTGGCGCGCCGTTATCCCAGAACTAGAGTCCCTGCCTCCTCCCCCGGAAAAAATCGGTCTAACAGCGCCGCTCCCCTGGGGCAGTTATCAATACGTTCATGTTCAACTTTGGCGCTGGCGAGAGAATCGTCCTAGGAACGGGCCCGAGCCGGAGACCTGGAGCTTAATCCCCTCCGAGCAGGCGCTCTGGCGGAGCGAATTAGCCCTCCTCGACGCCCTGACCCAACCCCGGCCGGAGTCCCGCCCCTGGATTCATTTAACGGAAGCTCTAGCTAACGGCGCTTTAATGCTTTTGAGCCAGCAGGCGACCCTTGAACCCGTTTCTCTCCGGCGCCGGGGTTTGCTCGACCTAGCCCAATGGCTCCTCTGGGGGTTATTGAAGAATCAGGGGTTAACGGACGCTCCCACGGCGCTGTGACTGGTTTTCTCTAATCGTTAATTCGTTCTTAAGCTGTTATACTCAGAGGGCTTTTTTGATTCCCTTTGGGAACTCCCCCTTAGACCGAAAGTCATAGGATTAAATCTCTCTCCTGGGACTGCGGTCGTTGCGGATCTTCACAAAATTCTATGGCTAATAGCGCTGAGTCCTTTTCTCCTCCCGCCCGTCAAAAACGCCTTCGCTCCCAATATCGCCCCTCGTCCCAGGTTAAATTCCCCCGTCCCAACCCTCGCTTCAACCTAGGGCGGATCTTTAAGCGCCGGGATTCTCTCCTGCAAGGACTACTCTGGGGCTTGGGAGTCGGCGCTGTGACCAGTTTCGGACTGATGGGCGGTTTAGGCGCCGGCTTTTTATCTCCCTGGACACTGGCGGATCTGCCCGGAATCGCTTGGTTGCAAGGGGAAACGGCGCCGTCGGGGCCCAAATCCTTTTTGCCCTACCAGCTCACCCGCCCGGTTAATATCCTAGTCCTCGGCATCGACCGGGTGGAGGACGCGCCGCCGGAGGGAATCGAAGCTTTTGGGGGCCGGAGCGACACCATGCTTCTCCTGCGTCTAGATCCTGAAACCCAAAGCGCCAAGGTTCTCTCCTTGCCCCGAGATAGTCGGGTTTTAATCCCTCGGGTAGGATATACCAAACTCAACGACGCTAACGTCCAGGGCGGCCCCCGATTGGCCGCGGAGGTGGTCAGCGAGACCCTGGAGGGGGTGACCATCGACCGCTATGTGCGGGTAACCACTAACGCCTTCCGGGAGTTGGTGGATCTGGTGGGGGGCGTGGAAGTGTTTGTGCCGACGCCCATGGAGTACCGAGACCAGACCCAAAAGCTGGAAATTAATCTGAAAGCGGGTCTTCAAACCCTCAACGGCGACCAGGCGGAGCAGTTTGCCCGTTTTCGCAACGACGCCAACGGCGACATCGGCCGCGTCCAGCGCCAGGAAACTCTCCTGAAAGCCCTGCAAAAACGCCTCAGTAATCCGGCGCTGATTACCCGCATTCCTCAGGCGATTGGTATTCTCCAAAAATCGGTGGACACTAACCTCAGCGCCGAAGAAATTCTGGCCCTAGCCAATTTTGGCAGTCAACTGCAACGGGAAAAGGTGCAGATGGTGATGCTCCCCGGGCGCTTTAGCCAACCGGAGGAGTTTGAAGGCGTGAGTTACTGGATTCTCTCGGAATCGGGCCGTAAGCGGGTCGCAAAACAGTATTTTGGCGCGGGAAGTCAGGAAAAGCTCCCCTTGACTCCCCCGGCCTATCTCACCGTCGCGCTCCAAAACGCCACCGATAATCCCCAGTTAGTCCGCCAGTTTCGTAACTATCTCCGTCGTCAGGGCTACCACAATATTTATATTGGTCAAGAAGCGCCGCAGTTGTTGTCGGAAACGGAGATTCTCCCCCAACAGGGAGATTTAAATAACGCTCAACAGCTCCAGAGTCTCCTCGGCTTAGGACGGCTAGAGGTCTCCTCCACCGGGGATCTGGCGTCGGATTTAACCATCCGCTTGGGGTTAGACGCCCAAACTTGGCTCCATCGCTTGGAATCGAAGCCCGATTAAGGCGCTTTTCTGAAGGACAGAGCTAAACTAACGAAAGTCCCTCGAATTTCCCCTAGTTCGCCATGTACAAACCCCTTCTAGCCCTTATCCTCGCCGCTGTTCCCAATTGTCCTTTGGTTAATGTTGCGGGTAACTATACCCTTGACTTGCGAACTGATTCGGCTACGGTTTGGAGTGATGACCCTCGCTCTGGCTGTCGCAGCAACGGTCTTATCCGAGGTTTAAGCATCCAAACCGACGGATTAATGACTGGCTCTCGTCAGTCTCTTGCTTGGATTAATCCAAGTGGAACTAGATTTCATACTGAATCAACTTTTGGAGGGCGAGTAGAACCCGGATCTGAGCCAATGCAATGGGTTGGAAGCGCCGGCGATGTTGAAATGACGGGGACTTGGAAAAGGGGACAGCTATCGGGCGAATTTGTGCGACGTTTTGTCTATGATGGTAAGCAAATCGAATGTCGCGGAAAAGTGAGCGGTTTTAAAACGGGTAAATAATCATGCAATGTTCGCTCTCTAAATTGAGTCCTTGGATTTTATCTTTTTTTGTCGCTTTCTTGGTCAATGAAGAACCTAAAAGATTGGGCAATTCCTTTTTTCCAAAAACGGTTTTAGCTCAAGCTAAAAGTTCAGCCAATGTCATTGTTTACGGCCGCGTTAACTGTCCCTTGACTCAAAACTTGATGAAGGAACTGCAAAAGCGGAAAATCGCTTATCTTTTCAAAAGCGTTGATTTGACCGCAACGGATCAAGAAATGGAGCAACTAGCTTTTGAAAACAATGTGAGCATTCCCTCAAAGTATCGTTTACCCGCCGTTGGAATTAATAATAAAATTTTCTTTTCTAGTAGCGGCGTTAAAATCAATCAAGTTTTGTCAGAATTAGGGCAGGCGCCAAAATTTTCTAGCGTTCAGTTTAAAAACTTGTCTCAGGAAACCATTGTGATTTATACAAAAGGAGAAGATAACTACGCTGAAAAACTTTTAAAAGGACTACAGAAATATCAAATTAAATCTCAAGTCAAGGATATTGTCAATAATCAGTATAAAGAAGAACTATGGCAAGAATTAAAACGCATTCAATATAAAGAAGATTATGTTGATCTTCCCGTTGTTATCCTCAATGATAAACCGTGGATTCGTCCTAAGTTCCCCAGTTTATTGGCCGAATTAACCCAATCCGTAAAAGTCGCTTCAAGCGCCCAGCCCATTTTGCCTGATGGTTGGTATATTGGCGAAAGCAATACTGACGCAATGATTGAAATCAAAAATAGTCAATACTGCGGCGCAAATCTTGAAACAGCAAGAATGGAATGCGATCCAATCTCTGATTTAAAATATATCAAGCCAGGTGTTGTTCGCCTCTATCAAGACACCTATTTTTGCTCGCAAACCTTGTTTCAAATCAATCTGGAGCGTTACAATAATCTATCTCGTTATGGTAAATATGGTAAATGCACAGCCAATGGTTGGATAGAAACGCCGATTCAAAAATGAAAATTTATTTCAAAAAACAACAATTAACAAACTATTTCTTTCTGTTTTACTAACGTCTAGTCTCTTCCTCTGGCAAACATCATTTACGCTCTGAAATGGGCGTTGATTGTCGCTCGGCATGCTTACCGTAGGTCTTACAGTGAGCTTGGCCACTGGGCTTGTCGAAGTGTGCCGAACTGCTCAGGAACCAGACTCAGGGTATCGCTACCCTCAGCCCTCTAGCTAACGATCTTGGTTGCGAACCTGTCTCCCGCTCGAACAAATGTTATTATATACGTATTCGACCATGTCCAAATACCTAGATTAAGATCAGGTTAATATTATTTTATTGTCCAGGTAACCAAACCGTAACGCTCTCTTAAGGTTGTGATGGGAAGGTGAGGAGCGGGCCGTAGCGGTCCGAATTTCCACTTTCCTTGAGAACGCTTAAGCTCCTTTTATGTCTAACACGCCTTTTGAGACCAACCAACCTTCCCAGATGCAAGCTTTGGAAGGTTATGAGATCCGTCCCCTGTTCACCGTGGGAGAAACCATCGACGGTTATGTCCCCCCGGGAATCCTCGACGGCGCCGGCGCTTATAAATTAGACGACACGACAGTACGGATCTTTGTTAACCATGAAATTAGCGTCGCCTCCGGCGGTTACGCCTACACCCTAGAGAGCGGGGTGGAATTACGCGGCGCTCGGGTCAGCTATTTTGACCTAGATATTCAAACCCTCCAGATCGTAGATAGCGGGCTGGCCTACGACACCATTTATAACCGCGCCGGGGAAATGGTGACGGCGGAAACCCCCCTGGACACCATCTATGGCGGCGAACAAGGTATCGCCGAATTTGGCTCCCAAGGTTTAGACCGCTTCTGCTCCGCCAACCTCTTCGAGGCGGGTCAGTACGGCTTTGTGGACACCATTTTCTTTACCGGCGAAGAAACCGACGACGGCACGGAATTCGCGCTGGACGCCGCCAACAACGAACTCTGGGCCCTGCCCTGGTTGGGCGTGGCCGCTTGGGAAAGCGTGACGGCGCTGGAAACCGGAACTGAAGATAAAATCGCCCTACTGGTGGGAGACGACCGGGGCCCGGCGCCGGGAATTCTCTACGTGGGAACCAAAGGCGTGGATGTGGACGGCGACGGAGAGATTAACTTCCTAGAGCGCAACGGCTTAACCGGCGGCGACCTCTTCGTCTGGGTTGCCGACGACCCCAATGTGGCGGACGACGCCATTGAAGCGGACGCGCGGGACTTCGCCGGCACTGGCAACAGTACTGCTGGGCGTTTCGTGGAAATCGAAATCTACGACGAAGCTCTGGCGGGAACCCTAGAAGACCTGAACGGCGACGGCGTCGCCAACGAATTGGCCTACGACGCTCTTGGTTTCGCCACCCAAATTAAACAGGACGCTCTAGCGGCGGAAGTCGGCGCTTTTCTCTTCTCCCGTCCCGAAGACGTGGCCACCGATCCCTTTGACGGGACTCGGGCCGTGTTGGCTTCCACCGGCCGCCAAGGCTTGTTTGACGACGCCGACGTCTGGGGCACCACCTACATCTTCGACTTTGATTTCAGCGGCGTTAATGAAAAAACGATCAACGCCGAGGTGGAAATCCTCTTTGACGGCAACGACTTTGAAACCAACGGTCTGCCCCACCCCGATTTCGGTCTCCGTAGCCCCGACAACCTGGATTGGGCCGATGACGGCTTGATTTATCTTCAGGAAGACCGGGCCATTAGCTCCAGCCTCTTCGGCGCCACCTCCGGGGAAGAAGCCTCCATCTGGACGATTGATCCCAGCGCCGAAGCGCCGGAAACGACCTTAACTCGGGTGGCCCAAATCGACCGCTCCGGGGTGCCCAGCGATCAAACCGACCCCGTTCCTAACGATATCGGCAACTGGGAATCCTCCGGGATTGTGGATATTTCCAACCTGGTGGGAACCGCGCCGGGTTCCGTGTTTGTCTTCGACGTTCAAGCCCACAGCCTCCGGGATGGCAATATTATCAACGTCCCCGGCGTGGATACCAACGGCGACGGCACTGTGACCCGCCAAGATAATTTGGTGGAGGGGGGTCAGTTGAGCCTGTTGATCGCTCCCGGCACGGAATTGGTTCAGGATTCCGCTTTAGTCTCCGGCACCCCCGACGGCGATCTGCTGGTGGGCGGCTTCGACTTCAGCGCCGTTAACGATATCGTCTTCACCGGCGCCGGCGCTGATGAAATCGACGTGCCCTTCGCCGGAGTTCTGGCGGGCAATAACCGTATTTTTTCCGGGAGCGGCGACGATATTCTCATCGTCGGCAATAAAGACCGGGCCAACGGCGGAAGCGGCGCCGATGAGTTTGACGCCAGCGACGCCATGGGTTACCGCATTTCCGGCAACAGCGGCGACGACGTCTTCCTCCTCGGTCAAGGCGGTCGGGTTCTCGGCGGCGACGGCGATGATCAGTTCTACGTCGGCGAAGGGAGCGACAACCTCCTCTCCGGCGGCGCCGGGGCGGATCAGTTCTGGTTGCTCACCGATGAAATTCCGGCTCAGCCCAACACCGTGGTTGACTTTACCCAGGGCGTCGACGTCATCGGCATTCTCGGTCAAGGCGCCGGGGTCGGCTTCGCCAACCTCGCTTTCGACGGTAACGACATTAAGTTTAACGGCGACGTCTTCGCCACCCTGAGCGGTTTCAATACCGCGGCGCTGACCTCTGCGGACTTTGTCTTTATGTAAGCCGCTCGGTTAATCCTCAAAACTCCCTGACGCAAAAGCCTTGGGGAGTTTTTTTTGACAAAGTTTGACCGCGTGCCATTACTGTCGGAATCCCCCCTAACCCCCCTTGGAAAGGGGGGAACCGGCCGTCAAAGTCCCCCTTTACAAGGGGGATTGTTCCACTGAGCTTGCCGAAGTGTAGGGGGATCAAGGCTCAACCATTCACCACCCCGTCAGGCTAAGCCTGCCACCCCTCCACGGAGGGGAATTTAGGGCTGATAACGATCTGCTTCTCGCAAAAAATTTAGTCCCTTGACCCATTTTTAGGACTTTGATTGATCATGGCTAAACTGATTGGCTTTTCCGTTCTTCCCGCAGATACCTTCGCCGAAGGCCCCCCCAGCGGGGCGGCGCTGGCGAATCCCACCAACGGCCGGGAAACGCCTTTCCCCAGTCAACCGGTGCAGGGCTTTAGCGGCGTCCAATTCGCGCCGGGTTTGGGGGGAGATATTTTCTGGTTTTTATCGGATAACGGTTTCGGCTCCCTGGGCAACAGCGCCGACTATCTTCTGCGGTTGTACCAAGCCGCGCCCCAATTCACCGGGGGAACCGTTCAAATTCAAGGTTTTGTGCAACTCTCCGACCCCCAGGGTTTGGTTCCCTTCCCCATTGTTCGCCAGGAGACCCCGGAGCGCTGGCTCACCGGCGCTGATTTTGACCCGGAATCCTTTGTCCTCGACGCCCAGGGCAACCTTTGGATTGGGGAGGAATTTGGCCCCTATTTGTTGAACTTTAACTCTGCCGGGGAACTGCTGTCGGCGCCGATCCCTACCCCCAACTTTCCCCTGATTAACCCCCTGCCCACCCTCAACGGTCAGGCGCCCCTGGTGATTGGTCACCGCGGCGCCAGCGGGGAACTGCCGGAGCACACCCTAGAGGCCTATCGCCTCGCCATTTTACGCGGCGCCGATTTCATTGAGCCGGACTTAGTGGCCACCAGCGACGGCGTTTTAATCGCCCGCCACGAGCCGATTTTGGGAAGCACCACCGACGTGGGCGACCGCCCGGAATTCGCCGACCGGCGCCGGGACGGGGTCATTGACGGGGTTCTCTATGAAGACGAGTTTTTCGCCTCGGATTTTACCCTAGCGGAAATCAAAACCCTGCGGGCCGTCATGCCCCAAAGTTACCGGACGGACGCCTTTGACGGGGTTTTCCAAATTCCCACCCTCGGGGAAATTATTGATCTAGTCAAACAGGTGGAGGCCGATACCGGCAAAACCATCGGCATTTACCCGGAAACCAAACACCCCACCTACCACGATGATTTGGGGTTGTCCCTGGAGGAAAAACTCCTGGACGTCTTGGTGGAAAAGGACTTCACCGACCCGAGCCGGATCTTTATCCAGTCCTTTGAGGTCTCTAACCTTCAGGAACTGAACGAAACCTTAATGCCCGCCCTGGGGTTAGACCTGCCCCTGGTGCAACTGCTAGACGCCTACGACATCGCCGACGACGGCTCCCTCATTTACCAAGACGTCAACGCCCGCCCCTACGATTTTGTCGTCAACGGCGACAGCCGCACCTACGGCGACCTGCAAACCCCGGAGGGGTTAGCGGAAATCGCGACCTATGCCGACGGCATTGGCCCCTGGAAGCCCATGATCCTCTCCAGCCGCATTGTGGATGAAAACGGCGATGGTGAGGCGGACGACCTCAACGGTGACGGCGTCATTAATACTCAAGACCGGGTCAATATCGCCCCTAGCAGTTTAATCCCCGACGCCCACAGCGCCGGTTTATTTGTCCACGCCTATACCTTCCGCAACGAGCCGCGCTTTTTAACCTCGGATTACGCTAATAACCCGGAAGCGGAATACCGGACGTTCATTAACCTTGGGGTGGACGGCTACTTTACCGATTTCCCCGGCACGGGAGATCTGGTGCGAGACCAAATGACGGCGCCCTGGGTGCGGTCTCCCCAAAATCCGGCGGTTCTGAGTCAACCCGACTTCGCCACCCTGGACGGTCAAGCGCCCATCGTCATCGGCCACCGCGGCGCTAGCGGCGAGCGCCCGGAACATACTTTGGAAGCCTACCGCAAGGCCATCGCCGACGGCGCCGATTTTATTGAGCCGGATCTGGTGGTCACCCAGGACGGCGTCCTCATCGCCCGCCATGAACCGATGTTGGCCGTTGTCCAGTTGGACGGTAATGGCAATATTCTGCGGGACGAGAACAATAATCCGATTCTGAACACCACCGACACCAGCACCGATATCTTTAGTCGTCCCGAATTCGCCGACCGTCTGACGGTGAAAAATCTAGACGGCGTCCCGCGGGGGGGCTGGTTCGCGGAGGACTTGACCCTGGCGGAAATCAAAACCCTCAACGCCATCGAACGCATCCCCGCTATTCGGGGGACGGAGTTTGACCAGGACGGGTTAAAAGTTCCCACCCTGGCGGAAGTGATCCAACTGGCGCAACAGGTGGAAGCGGAAACCGGGCGCAAGATCGGCCTTTACCCGGAAACCAAACACCCCACCTTTTTCCAGCAACAAGGCTACGACACCAGCCAACTCTTAGTGGAAACCCTAGTGGCAGAGGGCTTTACCGACCCTAGCCGCATCTTTATCCAGTCCTTTGAAGTGGCTAACCTACAGGGATTGAAAGAAACCCTGCTCCCGGCCGCGGGTCTGGATCTGCCCCTGGTGCAACTTTTTGGCGGCGGCGGGCGCCCCTACGATTTTGTCGTCAACGGCGATCCCCGCACCTATAGCGACCTCGCCACCCCGGCGGGTTTAGCGGAAATCGCCGCCTACGCCGACGGCATCGGCCCCAACAAACAGCGGATTGTGCCCCTGACCACCGTGGACGCCAACGGCGACGGCCAGGCGGACGACCTTAACGGCGACGGCGTCATCAGCGACGGCGACCGGGTAACCGGAGCGCCGACGAGTTTAATTAACGACGCCCACAGCGCTGGCTTATTCGTTCACCTCTACACCCTCCGCAACGACGACTTTTTCCTGCCCGCTTCCTACGAGGGCGACCCCAAGGCGGAATACCGGCAATTTATCGACCTCGGAGTGGATGGTTTCTTCACCGACTTCCCCGCCACCGGCGCCGAAGTGGTGATTAATGACTACCTGGCGGGAACGGGTTTCCGGGGCGGGAGCCAAGCCTACTACGGCGATTTAATCCCCGCTAATCTCGCTGGCTCCCGCGGCTTTGAGGGCATGGCCTTCAGCCCTGACCGCTCCACCCTCTACCCCCTGCTGGAGGGAACCGTTGTTGGCGACCCCGCCGGCTCTTTACGCATTTATCGCTTTGACGTCGCCGGCGCCGAGTATCAGGGTTTGGTGGGCTTCTACGGTTTGGAAAATCCCGGCCACGCCATCGGCGACTTTACCCCCATTAACAACCGGGAATTTCTGGTGATTGAACGGGACAACGGCCAGGGCGCGACGGCGGCCTTTAAGAAGATCTTTAAGGTCAACTTTAGCCAAATCGACGAACAGGGCTTTGTGGCTAAAGAAGAAGTAGCGGATTTGCTCAATATCAGCGACCCCGACGACCTCAACGGCGACGGTGACAGCGTTTATACCATGCCCTTTGTCACCATTGAAAATGTCTTGGTGATCGACAGCCGCACGATCCTAGTGGCCAACGACAATAACTACCCCTTCTCCATCGGGCGCCCGCCGGAGATTGACAATAACGAAGTCGTTTTACTGGAGTTAGAGGAACCTTTGGCGCTGGATCCCCGTTTAGGGCGCGCCGCGGCCCAGGCGGAAACCCGTCAAATTATCGGCGGTTCTCCCAAGGATGAACAGTTTATCGCCGGCGATCCCGGCACAATTTTTGACGGAATTAACGACCGGGTTTACGGCGCCGGCGGCAACGACGTCATCGACTCCACTTTAATTTCCTCTCCTTTGGCGGGGAATAACGAAATTTTCGCCGGGAGCGGCGACGATTTGGTGTTTGTCACCAACGGCGACCGGGCCATCGGCGGCGCGGGGAACGACGAACTGGACGCGACGAGCGCCGCGGGTTACCGACTCTTTGGCGGCGACGGCGACGATCTCTTTTTCCTCGGTCAAAGCGGCGAAGCTTTGGGCTGGACGGGGAACGACCGCTTCTACGTCGGCGAAGGGGGCGACAACTTGATCACCGGCGGCGCCGGGGCGGATCAGTTCTGGTTGCTCACCGATGATATTCCGGCTCTACCTAACACTGTGGTGGACTTCACCCAGGGAACCGATGTCATCGGTATTATGAACCAGGGCGCCGGGGTTGGCTTTGAAAACCTGACTTTCGACGGCGGCAGTATCGCGCTTAACGGCGCCGTCTTTGCCATCCTCAGCGGCTTTGACGCGTCGGCGCTAACGGCGGCGGACTTTGTCTTCGCCTAAACTCTGAGTTAAATCGAAAAACTCCCTGACGTCGAAGTTGGGGAGTTTTTTTGCTAGTCAAAGCCTCAGTCAAGGCGCGGGCAGAGCTTCGGGCTAGCGCCGCCAATCGGCCCTGGTATAATAACCGACTTAATCGCCTACGCCCTATTCCATGGATTTATTGCGGTCGCTTCCCATTGGCCTATATCTGGAAAAGCCGGTCACCTGGCTCCACCGCTTAGATCCGAGGGTCAAACTGGCGTGGCTGATGACCTTTTTGCTCGCGCCTTTGCTGGCCCATTCTTATTGGCGTCTGGGGATTAGCCTCTTTCTGACGCTCCTCACCTGGGGGGCGGGGATTCCTTGGCGGGTTTGGCGTCAACAACTGGGCTGGCTCACTTTTTTCTGCGGTTTAGTGTTTTTATTAACGGCCATCAGCCCCGATGGCTTTAATGTTCTCAATCAACCCCGTCTTCCGGCGCCGGAAACGTTAAACCTACCCCCCGCCGGCGATTATCAGTATGTGCTCTGGGAAAAGGGCAAAATCGCCGTCACCCGGCGCTCTCTAGAGTTAGGGGTTCGCATTAGCACCCTGATTTTCACCCTGGTTTATAGTACAAATCTGTATCTGTTAACCACGGCGCCGGAGGAAATTACCGCCGGACTGGAGGAATTGCTGGCCCCCCTGCGGCGCTTTAACCTGCCCATTACGGAAATTACCCTGACCCTCACCCTTTCCCTGCGGTTTATTCCCCTCGTGTTGGAGGAAATCCAAAACCTGGCTCGCTCCATCCGCACCCGGGCCATTAACTGGAAGAAATTGGGTCTCAAGCGCAGCGCCCAGATTTGGCTGGCGGTGGTGGAAAAGGTCTTAACCAATCTGCTCCTGCGGGCGGAACAAATCGCCCTAGCCATGGACGCGAGGGGCTTTACCCGTCCCAATCAGCACCAGGTTCAGTGGCATCAACTCCGTTTCAGACCCGGAGATTGGTGGGTTTTACTGGCGCTTCTGCCCTTTTGGGGCGCCCGCTGGTGGTGGGGAGGTCAACCCTAATGGCGCCTTGGTTCTGGGAGGCTTTGCCCCTAGAGGGGCGCTCCGGCTCTGTGGTTTTCGAGGCTCTCTTTGGGGAAGACTCCATCGCCGTCCTGCTCGAAAGTCCCTATCCCCCCTCCCCGGATTTTCCCGACCTCGCCCGCTACTCTCTCTGCGCCGGCGCTCCCCGGCCGGGACGGCTTTGGACTCCGCCCCTGGGGGGGATTTTAACTTTCTTAGACCAGTTGCCTCGCTCTGCTAACCCTTCCCCCGATTTACCGCGCCATCTGCCTTTCCAGGGCGGCTGGCTGGGCTGGCTCGGTTACGATCTGGCGTGGGAAATTGAGCGCCTGCCTCGCTACCGTCAGGATTCGCTTCCCTTTCCTGTGGCTTTTTGGTACGAGCCGGAGAATTTTGCCCTGCTAGATCACCGGGAGCAGACCCTTTGGCTGGCGGTTAGCAATCTTGAGAGATTAAAAACCTTAAATCAGAGACTTCAACACATCCCAGCGCCGTCCCCGGATCAGCCCGTAACAGCGCCGCTCCAATTTTTACAAAGCCAAGGGGACTACGAAGCCGGCGTCAAAAAGGCGCTGGAGTACATTTACAAGGGAGATATTTTTCAAGCCAACCTTTCTCTCCGGTTCCAAACCGCGCCGACCCAAGAGAGTTGGCCGGTTTACCGGCGCTTGCGGAGCTTGAACCCTTCTCCTTTCGCCTGCTATTGGCGCTCGCCCTGGGGAGACGTCGTCAGTTGTTCCCCCGAGCGCCTGGTGGAAGTCCGGGGAAACCAGATTCAGACCCGACCCATCGCCGGCACTCGCCCTCGGGGTCGTTTTCCCCAAGAAGAGGAGCGGCTTATAGAAGAGTTGACCGCCAATCCCAAGGAGCGGGCGGAACATATCATGTTGGTGGATTTGGAGCGCAACGATTTGGGGCGTCTCTGTCGCTGGGGAACCGTTCGGGTCAACGAACTATTCACGATTGAGCGTTACAGCCATGTGCTTCATCTGGTAAGCAATGTTGAGGGCGAGTTAACAACCGCGGCGCCGGGGGCTATCCTACGGGCGCTGTTTCCGGGGGGCACTATTACCGGTTGCCCCAAGGTGCGATGTTTGGAAATTATTGAAGAGTTAGAACCCGTAAGGCGGAGTTTATTCTATGGTTCTTGCGGTTATCTAGACTGCCGGGGTCATTTAGATTTAAATATCTTAATTCGGACTCTCCTGTTTACGTCCCGGGCGATTGTGGGACAAGTCGGCGCCGGGATTGTGGCGGATAGCGACCCGACCCAAGAATGGCGAGAGTCTTTACAAAAAGCGAAGGCCCTCACCCAGGCGCTGGGTTACGGCGCTTGAGCCGGGAGTTAACGCGATCTAATTAACGGCGCCGACTGTCTTAAAGAATTTTGCGCCCGGTTAACAGGCCCCGGACCTCCAACATGGCGGAGTAGGTGGGCAAAATATGGAGGGTTTCCTGCGGGGGCGTCATCTCTAGCGCCAAATCCAGGGCCCGTTGCAAGTCTTCCTCCGCGATCAAGCGAAAGGGTTTTTCTCCCGCCCCATAGCTATAGTCGAGACGGAGAGCCATATCGTAGAGGCGGTCGCCGGAGACGATTAAGGTTCCCCCAAAACTGACCAGTTTTTCCAGATCCACGTCCCAAATCCAGGAAACATCCGTCCCATCAGGAGTGCGGTCGTTAAGAATTAAGAGGGTGACGGGAGCCTTGCCCGCGGCTTTAATGTCGTTCACCGCCCGGACGGTTTCATTCATGCCCACGGGGTTTTTAGAGAGCAAAATTCTTACGTTCTTACCGCCGACGGTTAATTCTTCCGCTCGACCAAAGGCGGCTTTAAAGGTTTTAACTTGGTTAAAGATAGCGTCTGTTTCCGCGCCTAATTCCCGGGCCGCTAAACCCGCCGCCAGGGTGTTGTATTTGTTGTAAACGCCGATCAAAATCTGGGGCCAGTCCCGGCTATGGAAAGCGGGCTGGCTTTTGCGAAAACCGCAACTGGGACAGTGAAAATCCCCCAAATGGGAGAGATAAACCCCCTGATAATCAAGGGGGTGACCGCACTGGGGACAGTAAATGGAATCGACGGCGTGGGGGATTTCTTCGAGGTAGAGATCCGGCTCCGTCAAGCCAAAGTAACGGGTCTGTTGGGGCAGTTGTTGACCGAGGTGGCTGAGGGTGGGGTCGTCGGCGTTTAAAATTACTAGCGTTTCCGCAGGCAACGGCTCGATGGCGGCCCGCCAGCGCCGACTGATGGCGTCCACTTCCCCGTAGCGGTCTAATTGGTCTCGAAAGAGATTGAGGGCTAAAATCAACCGGGGTTGGCAATCCTGAGCCACCAGGGGCAAAATATTTTCGTCCACTTCCAGGATGGCGAAGTCGCTCCGCAAGCGCCCAAAGAGATCGGCGTCCGTCAGCAGGGCGGTGATTAAGCCGTTGACTAAATTGGCGCCGGCGGCGTTGTGGGTAATTCGATAACCCTCTTCCGCCAGAATGGTTTTTAAGAGCAGAGAGGTGGTGGTTTTGCCGTTAGTGCCCACCACTAAAATGACGCCCCCCTTAACCTGACGGCAAAGGAGGGGCAGCATCCGCGGATGGAGGCGCCGGGCAATCTCCCCCGGCAGAACGCTGGCGGCGCCGAGACGGAGAAATTTAACCGCCGCGGTGACGGTTTTCGCCACCGCCACAGCCCCGCCTAGGCGCAGACGATCCGGGAGAGAAAGTCGAGACATCGGCGCTTTACTCGCCCTGAGCTTCGACGGGATAGACGCTCACCTTGCGGCGGCTTTTGGTCTTGTACTCAAATTTCACCACGCCGTCCACCAGGGCGTAGAGGGTGTCGTCGTTGCCCCGGCCGACGTTAACGCCGGGATGGACGGCGGTGCCCCGTTGGCGAATAATAATACTGCCCGCGGTGACGGTTTGGCCGCCGTAGCGTTTGACGCCGAGGCGCTTGGAATTAGAGTCCCGTCCGTTGCGGGTACTGCCGGTGCCTTTCTTATGGGCCATGGATAATTACGCTCCTGGAATGAGTTTTAAATTGGGTTCCCCCCCTTCCAAGGGGGGCTAGGGGGGATACGCCCCTTGAGGAGTTATCCCCCTAAATCCCCCTTTGTAAGGGGGACTTTGAGAAGGTTTCTCCCCTTTCCGACCCGCCCCCTGAGCGTAGCCGAAGGGGGCGCGGGTAAGCTCAGGGGACGGCTTGGGTTAGCGAAAATTAATCCTCGTCCCCGGCGTCGACGGCCTTGGGAATCGGTTTTGCCAACTGCTCGGCGCTAACGCTAGCCAAGGCTTCGCCGTTAAGGGAGATGGATTTGATCAACAGGCGGGTCAACTCCTGCCGGTGTCCCCGTTTTTTGCGGGTTTTCTTTTTAGGGCGCATCTTATAAACGATCACTTTGCGACCCCGACGGTGAGAGAGGATTTCTCCTTCCACCGTGGCGCCGGCCACCAGGGGTTGTCCCACGGTCACGGCGCTGTCGTGGTTGATCAGCAGAACTTTATCGATCACATAGGCCGTCTCCGGCTCCCCTTCCAGGCGGTTAATATCATAGAACCGTCCGGGTTCGACCCGCAGTTGGGTTCCCCCCGCTTCGATGATGGCGTAACTCATAGACTCATCCAAAAATAAACTGCCGTACAGGTACCTGGGTAAACGCCAGGATTTGAGATTGCGGTCTGAACCTGTTCCGAGCTGAGCAATTGACACACAAATTTCTATTGTCGAAAATTGACGGCGCTTTTGTCAAGGGTTCATCCGGGAGGAGATTAACGCAGGGCTTTTTCCAGTTGATCCTGCCGCCAGAGAGACTGGTAGAGACCCGGTTCGGACATGAGTTCGGTATGGGTTCCCGTCTGCGCCACCCGTCCCTTATCCATAACCACAATCCGGTCGGCCTGGGCGGCGGCGGAAAGTTGGTGGGAAATAAACAGAACCGTATTGCGGCGCTCCTGGGAGAGGTAACGCAGAATTTCCGTGGCGGTTTGATTATCGACGCTGGAGAGGGCGTCGTCCAGGATTAAAACCGGCGCGTCTAAGATTAAAGCCCGGGCCAGCGCCGCCCGTTGTCGTTGACCGCCGGAGAGGGAAATGCCCCGCTCTCCCACCAAGGTGTCGTAGCCCTGGGGAAAGCGCCGGATTTCCTCGGCGATGTAGGCCTGACGGGCGGCCTGCTCCAGCGCCGTCTCGTCGGCTTCGGGCGCGCCGTAGCGGATATTGTCGCCGACGCTGGCGCTAAAGAGAAAACTCTCCTGGGGCACAAAGGCGATGGCGCTCCGCAGATCCGTCAGGGACAATTGGGTAATGTCTATCCCCTCTAAAAAAACAGCGCCGGGGTTAACCTCTAACAAACGGGGCAGAGCTTGGGCCAAGGTGGATTTACCGGCGCCGATGGGCCCCACTAGGGCGACCATTTCGCCGGGGTAGAGGGTCAAACTGACGTCGTTTAAGGCCGGGGATTGGGCCTGGGGGTAGGTATAACTCAAATGATGGACGCTTAACTTGCCAGTAATCGGCGCCGGTAGGGGTTGGGGTTGGGGCGGATTGTGGATCCGGGGCTGGGCGGCGAAAATGGCCTCCACCCGGTCCACGCTCACTTCCCCCCGTTGGTAGGCGGTGATGGTAAAGCCGAGGAGAGCCGTGGGAAAGACTAGGCGCTCGACGAGAATAATCAGGGCGATAAAGTCGCCGATGGTGATTTCCCCCCGCCGAATAGCGCCGGTGCCGAGGGCTAAGAGCAACAAAAGGCTAATGTAGGCTAGACCTTCGATGAGGGGGAAGAGTAAATTGCGAGTTTGAACCAGTTTTAAGTTAGCTCGCAGGAGTTGGCGGTTTTTGTCCCGAAAGGCTTGGCGCTCGTTTTCCTCCTGGGCGTAAATTTTAATCAGACTGATCCCGCTCATGTCCTCCTGGATCAGCTCGCTCAACTCCGACAATTTCTCCTGCACTTCCGCTTGGTAGTCCCGTAATTTCTCGCTAAAGAGGTTCACGCTCAGGAGCATCAGGGGATAGACGGCGATGGCCATTAAACTCAGGGGAATATGGATGGCCAGCATGGCCGGTAGGGTTAGCCCGTAGGCGAAGAGAGTGTTGGCGAGGCTTAACACCGCAAATCCCACCAGGCGCCGAATGTTGTCCACATCGCTAGTGGCCCGGTTTAACAAATCCCCTGTGGTCTGTTGGCTAAAATAGGCGGGTTCTAAACGGAGTAAATGCTCAAAAATCCGTTGCTTGAGGTCGTATTCCACCTGACGCCCGACGCCGAAGATCAGCAATCGGGAGGCCATGCGAATGACCCACATCAGGGAGGCCAACAGCGCCATCCAACCGGCAATTCCCAAAACCTGACCCAGGCTAAAGCTGGTTTTGAGGTCGTCAACGCTATCGCGAATCAAGATGGGGATATAAACCCCGACGGCGTTGGCCGCCAACAGCGCCGCCATTCCGGCGCCGATGACCCGCCAGTGGGGCGCCAAGTAGCTCAAGAGATGACGGAAACGGGATTGGGCCATGGCGTGAGTCGCGGGTCGGGAAGTCAATTCTTTTTAGTATAACGATTGAGCCGTCCAGACCCGACTTCCCCAGAAGTTAGTTTGGAAACAGAGCCGGGGGGGATAGAATGGATAAAATTACCCTTCAGAACTTGCCCAGAGGAACAAGATTCGTGCTCTCCTCACTCCTTGCCGACTTCCGCATTATCTTTGAGCGAGACCCCGCCGCTCGCAACGGGCTGGAGGTTTTATTCTGTTATCCCGGTTTTCAGGCGCTGGCGATTCACCGCTTTTCTCACTGGCTTTACCGTGTCGGGGTTCCGCTTCTGCCCCGTTTGCTCTCCCATCTCGCCCGCTTCTTGACCGGCGTTGAAATTCATCCCGGCGCCGAAATTGGCAAGTATGTCTTTATTGATCACGGCATGGGCGTTGTCATTGGCGAGACGGCCATTGTGGGGGACTACGCGCTCATTTATCAGGGCGTCACCCTGGGGGGAACCGGCAAGGAAAGCGGCAAGCGCCATCCTACTTTGGGAGAAAACGTGGTGGTGGGCGCCGGAGCCAAAGTTTTGGGCAATATTGAGATTGGCGACAACGTCCGTATCGGCGCCGGCTCCGTCGTTCTGCGGAGCGTCCCCGCCGATTCTACAGTGGTGGGGGTGCCGGGGCGAGTGGTGCATCGTTCGGCGGTGAAAGTGAATCCCCTAGAGCACGGCAATTTACCGGACTCCGAAGCCACGGTTATCCGGCTTTTACTGGATCGGATCGAGTCCCTGGAGCGCCAGGTGGCCAGCCTGCAACGGCGCCAGGAATGGGACGATCCCTGCCCGGCGGAGGTGGTAGCCAATTGCTCGGAGAGTTTTTTAATCCGCACCCGGGGCAGTTGCCGTTTGGGAGACCGGGAAATTGAGGAATTTTTAGGGGGAACCCTCTAGCGCAAAAGCCTCCTCTAACCCTTGGGTCAGGGAGGCTTTCCAGCTTAATAACTCCCCATGGAAAATCCTACGGTGTACACACAAGTCTTTGGTTTTGTCATTAACCTGATCTCGCCCCCTAAATCCCCCAATTCTGGGGGACTTTGAACTCAGAAAAGCTCCGAACTCCCCCCAAAATTGGGGGGCTGGGGGGGCAAAACGAGGCTGA
>WGLZ01000099.1 GCA_016471375.1 Cyanobacteria bacterium RI_101 | reverse complement strand
TACTAAGAAGGTTTCGTCGTTTTGCCAAAAAATTCGGAATTGTTAAACGCATGTTTAAGATGTTTGTCAAGTTTAAACTTTTTAATCTACCTGATTTGAAAAAGTACGATATCTTTTCACGATTCATTTAGGCCTGCTATAAAAATCTCGTGAGTTGTTGAAGGTAAAAAACAAAGGTGAATCGAAATACCGGCGAAACCCGCCGAGGTTCGGCGTCTTAGACAAAGAAATTGCCAACGGGGATGGTTCCCAGCGCCGGTAGGGTTCCGGTAATCCCGGTGAGGTTGATCACTAAATCGTTGGCGCTTTGAAAACCCGCCGTCCCGTCGTTAACGATCAGGTAAGTAGCGGTATTCGCTTTAACCAGCGCCGCTCGGTTCAGTCCCAAGGCCTGATTGCCCGCTTGGGCGCCGTTGGCGTCGGCGAAGACGTTAGTAACGATGGTGTTAATGTTGGTGGTCGCGCTGTCCGCGGCGCGGGTGAAGCCCGCCGGTTTATTCAGCGCCGCCCCGCCCTGGGTTAACAGGTCAATTTTGTCGGCGCCGATGGCAAAGTCCGTAATTCGGTCTAGAGCCGTAACAGTGGATTCTCCAAAGCGGAAGACAAAGACGTCGTTACCGTCTTTACCCGCCAAGGTATCGGCGCCGGCGCCGCCGTTGAGGAGATTAGCGCCGGTGTTGCCGGTGAGTTTGTTGTTGAGACTGTTGCCAGTTCCGTTGAGATTGGCGCTACCGGTGAGAGTTAGATTTTCAAGGTTGGCTCCAAGGGTGTAGTTAATGGAGGCTTTAACGGAGTCGGTTCCTTCGTTGGCGTTTTCAGTAATCACATCGCCAATGTTATCGACGGTGTAGGTATCGTTCCCCAGACCGCCAATCATTGAGTCGGCGCCGGCTTTGCCGTCTAGGGCGTCGTTGCCCGCCAAACCTGTCAGGGCGTTATTGCCCGAGTTGCCCGTCAAGGTGTTGTTGAGGGCGTTGCCGGTTCCGTTAAGGTTGGCGCTACCGTTGAGGGTCAGTTTTTCGACGTTGTCGGGGAGGGTATAGGTAATGTCGGATTTGACAGTGTCGGTTCCTTCGTTGGGATTTTCGACTACCGCATCCCCGCTGTTGTTAACCGTATAGGTATCGTTTCCGGCTAGACCGATAAGCGTGTCGGCGCCGGTTGTCCCGTTCAGCGCGTCGTTGCCCACGGTGCCGGTAAAACTACTATCGTTAGTCAGGGAGAAACGCTGAGCGCGAATATTCGCCAAATCATACCAAGACGCGACCAAGGTTCCATCGCTTAAGCTCGTAATCGTCGGCGCGAACGCGTAAAAAGCGTTGGGATCGGAAAGCAGAAATTCATGGCCGACTCGATTTCCATTCCCGTCAAAGCGTTGTCCGCGAATGGCGCTGTCAATGGTCGGCGCCGACGCGTTTTTGAGACTATTATCGATGAAGGCAATCACAAATCCGCCGTCTGGTAACGCCGTAATAGTGGGTTCTTGTTGTGAATCCGTAAGGGTGGTATTGACGAGAAATTCGCCGCCAAAACGGGTTCCGTTGGCGTTAAACATTTGCGCCCGCACGGCGGCTAGAGA
Source organism: Cyanobacteria bacterium RI_101 (assembly GCA_016471375.1). Lineage (GTDB taxonomy): Bacteria > Cyanobacteriota > Cyanobacteriia > Cyanobacteriales > Microcystaceae > Synechocystis. The sequence continues at coordinate 19,695 of WGLZ01000099.1, read as the reverse complement.
GGGATCGTCGGCGCTGAGACTCCCGTCTGTCCAAGCGACAACAAACCGTCCATTCGTCAATACGGCGATTGCGGGTTGCGACTGAATGTTTGTCGCGGTGGTATTGATGTCGAATTCCTGACCTCCCCCATAAGTCCCGTTACTTTGCGTAAAAATGCGACCTGTCAAATCGCCGAAGGGATCGCCGGCTCTGGGACTATCGTCTCGCCAAACCATCGCAAACCCCCCGCTAGGAAGAGCCGCCACCGCGGGATTACGCTGATCGCTCGCTGTGGTCACATTGGCTTGGAAATCGTTGCCTAAGGGCGCGCCATTGGCGTTAAAAACCCGAGCGCGCACCCCATAGCCGCTATCGTCTTGAGTAAAACTAATATCAGACCAAGCGACGACAAAGCCCCCATCCGCCAGCGCCGTCACTGTCGATTGATTCTGGGGAAAAGCAGTGGTAGTGTTGACCAGAAACTCGTTGCCAAAACGAGAGCCATCGGCGTTAAAGATCTGACCGCGAATACCCTCGGCGAAGGTATCGCCTCCGGTGAAACTAAAGTCCGTCCATGTGACGACAAAACGGCCATTCTTCAAAACCGCGACAGAGGGATCAAGCTGGTTATTGATCGTCGTTGTATTGACCAGAAACTCAGACCCTAAGCGAGTCCCATTAGCATTAAAAAACTGAGCGCGAATAGCGCCGGAGGAAATGTCTCCCCCAGACTCGCTGGAATCCGACCAAGCGACGACGAAACGACCGTCAACGAAGGCGCCGATGGAGGGAGTACCGCCATTGCCAGATGGAGTAGAGGTGTTGACGAGAATTGTACTACCCAGCTTTTGGGGCGTGTTAGCGCTCATGGTTTCTAATTCCTTAAGTTGTTTTGTCGTTGATATTAACTCTTAAAAATGCGGTGTTTGAATACTCAAACCTCTCTAACGACCGGTTTGAGCGCCAGACTGTCTGCCAAAACGGTGAATCAGGCGATAATTTCTTATCAGTCGTCCTAATATACCCCATCTTCCGTCAAACCGCCAAATTGCCATCGCGGTTCGAGGCGCTTCCGCAAAGGACTGGAAAGCGCCGTAACTTCAGGCTATTGGGTTCTATTACCGCGCCGCTAACTATTCCCCAGCCCGGCGCTGTTGAATCAGGTCAATCGCACGACTGACGCTTTCCGGGAAAATGACCACCAGCCCCCCCGGCTCGACGGTCGCCAGCGCCTGATTGAGGGCTTCCACTTCCGAGAGAATGGTTTCCTGGGGAAAATCGGGCTTAATTTCTAAAATGCCCTTGGCGATCAACTCCGCCACGGCGCCGCTTTCCCGGCCCCGTTTGTCGTCGTCCTCTTTGATAATGATCCGGTCAAAGACCCGGGCGGCGATCTGCCCCAACTGGATCAAATCCTCGTCCCGACGGTCGCCGGGGCCGCCGATGACGCCGAAACGTTGCCCCGTCCAATTCTGGACAAAAGCGCCGACGGCTTCGTAGCCCGCGGGGTTGTGGGCGTAATCCACCAAGGCGTGACAGGCGCCGAGGTCAAAGAGGTTCATGCGGCCGGGGGTCTGGTCGGCGGAGGTGGTAAAGGTTCTCACGCCCTGACGGATCAGCTCAATATCCACCCCGTTGACAAAGGCCGCCAAACAAGCCGCCAGGGCGTTGGCGATCATAAACGGCGCTTTGCCTCCCATGGTCATGGGAATCTTCTCCGCCTGCTCAATCCGTAGCGTCCAACTGCCTTCCAAAATGGAGAGGTAGCCGTTTTCGTAGACCGCGGCGATGCCTTCCCGTCGCAGATGTTCGACAATCAAAGGATTATCGGGATTCATAGCGAAATAGGCCACTTTCCCCTTAACCTTGGCCGCCATGGCCGCCACAAGGGGATCGTCGGCGTTGAGGACGGCGTAGCCCTGGGGACTGACCACTTCGGCGACAACGGCTTTGACCTGGGCCATCTGCTCGATGGTGTCGATATCCCCTAAACCTAGGTGATCCGCCGCCACGTTCAGCACCACCCCCACGTCGCAACTTTCAAAGGCGAGACCAGAGCGGAGAATCCCCCCCCGAGCGGTTTCCAGCACCGCCACTTCCACCGTGGGGTCTTTCAAAATCACCGCGGCGCTTTGGGGGCCGGTATTGTCCCCTTTTTCCACTAAATACTCATTGATATAAATGGCGTCGGTGCTGGTGTAACCCACGGTTTTGCCGGTCTGGCGATAGATATGGGCGACAAGACGGGTCGTCGTCGTTTTGCCGTTAGTCCCGGTGACCGCAATGATGGGAATACGACAGGGCGTTCCGGGGGGAAAGAGCATATCCAGCACCGGCGCCGCCACGTTCCGGGGCAGACCCCGGCTCGGCGCCACGTGCATCCGAAAACCGGGGGCGGCGTTGACTTCCACAATGACGCCGTTGGTTTCCCGCAGGGGTCGGGTAATATCCGGGGTGACCACGTCGATGCCGGCGATGTCCAAACCGATAATTTGCGCCACCCGCTCCATTAGCCAGATATTTTCCGGGTGAATCTCGTCGGTGCGGTCCACGGCGATGCCGCCGGTGCTGAGGTTGGCGGTGGCCCGGAGGTAGGCGATTTCTCCTGGGGGCAGGACGGTGGAGAGACGATAACCTTGGCGCTCTAGCACGTCCAGCGCCGTTTGGTTGAGGGTAATTTTAGTTAACACGTTGGCGTGGCCCTCGCCCCGGTTCGGATCTTGATTGGTGGTTTCGATTAATTGCTCAATGGTGGACTGGCCGTCCCCCGTCACATGGGCCGGAATCCGCTCCGCCACCGCCACTAATTTGCCGTTGATCACCAAGACCCGGTGGTCGCTACCGGGGTAAAAACGCTCCACAATCACCGTGCGGGTTTTAGATTCCTGACTGGCGAGATCGTAGGCGGCGCCGGCTTGTTCCCAATTTTTAATATCGATGGTGATGCCCCGGCCGTGGTTGCCGTCCAGGGGTTTGAGGACAATGGGATAGCCCCCCACTTCCGCGATGGCGCCCTCTAGCTCTTCGTAGTATTGAATCGTCGTGCCTCTGGGAACCGGAATCCCCGCCTCCCGCAGGATGGTTTTCGTGCCCTCCTTATCGCAGGCCAACTCCACCCCGAGAATGCCGGACTGGGAACTGAGGGTGGCCTGAATCCGGCGCTGGTGGACGCCGTAGCCCAACTGCACCATGGCCCGGGTGTTTAACAACGTCCAGGGAATTTTGCGGGCTTCCGCTTCGAGGACAATAGTTTCTGTACTGGGCCCCAGCGCCGCGTTGGCTTGAAGATCCCGCAAATCCGCCAGATCCTGGGCCAACTCTTCCGGGGGATAGGTTCCCGTGTCCACCAAGGACTGGCAAAGTCGCACCGCCGCCCGTCCGGCGTAACGGCCCGCCTGCTCTTCCCCGTACTCAAAGACGACGTTATAGACGCCCGGCGTCGCCGTCTCCCGAGTTCGGCCAAAACCCACGGGCATCCCCGCCAATTCTTGAAGTTCCAGGGCGATGTGCTCAATGATATGGCCCATGTAGGTGCCGGTCTGGACTCGCTCCAGAAACCCCCCCCGGCGGCCCGGCGAACAAAAATGTTCCACCAAGGTAGGGAGGAGTTGAACCATTCCCTCATAAAAACCGGGGATCAGATTCGAGGGCTTCTCCGCCAAATCTTCCAGATCCAGACGCATGACGACTAACTTATGGCGGCGGATACTCCAGTAGTTGGGGCCGCGAAGGGTCAAGGTTTTCAGAATTTTCATAGTCGCTGGACAGTCTGGAAATCAGAGTTCGGAGGGGAGGGGTCGGATGAGCCGATCGCTATTGTCAAGGGTCATTTCCCCGGATAACTGTTCACCACGAACAGTTTACGCCCTTCTCTTCTTAACTCCCGAGTTGGGGTTGCGGCGCCAAACCGCCGCAAAAAGCCTCATGCTTGCGGAGATGGTAACAATCCCCGTGGGCGAGCACATGGAGACGCAGATTATGGAGACTAAGGGGGCTGTTGGGCCCCGCGGCGCCGAAATTAGTGTGGGTCAAGTCCCGCCCGTCCACCACGGAGACGGTGCCCTGACCGATGACTCGCATTAAGCCGTCCCGCTCAAAGAGGGCGCAGGTGTCCTCGTCGATGCCGATGGCGAGGCGCTCCGGGTGACTAGCCAAGGCGCTGAGGAGGCGGGCCATGCGGTTACGATTATGAAAATGCTGATCCACGATCAACTCCGGGAAAATCCCCAGCCCCACCGCCATATCCACTAAGGAGCGATTGGGCCATTCGCCGCTACTGCCCCCGGCGATCATATGGTGCCCCATAACCGCGGCGCCGGCGCTGGTGCCCGCTAGGCTAATTTCCCCTAAATGAGCCCGCGTCCGAATCCGCTCCATCAGGGGCGTGTCCGCCAGCAGACCGCACAAACGCAGTTGATCGCCGCCGGTGAGAAAAATGCCCGTGCAGGTTTCCATAAAGGCGAGGAAGTCGGGATCTTCTCCCTGAACCCGGTCCCGCACGTCTAGAACCTCAATTTTTCCGGCGCCCATTTCCTGAAAAATCTGTCGATAGCGGTCGCCGATCAAAACCGGCTCTCGGGAAGCCGAAGGGACGATGCCAATACAAGAATCCGGGCCGCCGGAGCGTTGCCAAAAGGTCTGGAGAATTTCCCGCCCATGAACCTTATCCTCCGCGCCGCCAATGATGAGAACCGCTTTTTGAGTGGAGGGGGTTAGGGCGGAGAGGGGGAGAGAATTCTCAACTGACAACATCATGAATTATCGACGGTGGAATAGGCGGCGGAAAAGCTGTTTGAGCGCGGCTAATCCCTGAATCTTGCGAATAGGGACGGGGAAAACCTAAAATACCATCCATTAGAATATAGCGTCAAGAATGCCTTGAGAATCGATACAGTTACCCTATTCCCCGAGTTTTTCGCTTCCCCTCTGCAATCGGGACTGTTGGGAAAAGCCCTCGCTAAGGAGATCGCCCAGGTCAATTTCGTTAACCCGAGGGACTTTACCGAAGATAAACACCGCCGGGTGGACGACGAACCCTACGGCGGCGGCGCGGGTATGGTGCTCAAGGCGGAGCCGATTTTTAAAGCCGTCGAATCTTTGCCCCGCCTAGATCCCCGTCAGGTGATTCTTCTCACCCCCCAGGGAGAACCCCTGCGCCAGTCGATCCTGCGAGAGTTAACCGAATTCTCGCAACTGGTCTTAATCTGCGGCCACTATGAAGGAGTCGATGAGCGGGTCTGTCATTTAGCGGACAGAGAGATTTCCCTCGGGGATTTTGTCCTCACCTGCGGAGAAATTCCGGCGCTGGCGCTGATTAACGGCGTGGTGAGACTTTTGCCCGGCACCGTGGGCAAGGAAGAGTCCCTGACACAGGAAAGTTTTGAAGACGGGCTTTTGGACTATCCCCACTACACCCGCCCTCCCCGGTTTCGGGATTGGGAGGCGCCCCCCGTTTTACTCTCCGGCAACCACCAAGCCATCGCCGCTTGGCGCCGACAACAGCAGGAGGAGCGCACCCGCCGGCGCCGACCGGATCTCTGGGAGCGGCGGCAAGACGCGCCCTAATTCCTAATCCCTATTCCCTAACCCCTAACCTACCCTCTAGCGATATACTGAGCCTTGACCTCTCGGACTACTCGGCGCGCGTCTATTATGGTGGCAGTGGCAATCCTGGCGGCGGGGAAAGGCACCCGCATGAAATCTTCCCTCCCCAAGGTTCTCCATAACCTGGGCGGACGCTCTTTAATCGAGCGAGTCATCGCTAGTTGCGAACCCCTTCAACTGGAGCGCGTATTTGTAATCGTCGGTTACCGAGCCGAGGCGGTGCAAAACCATCTCCAGACCTATCCCCAGGCGGAATTTGTCGAGCAACGGGAACAGTTGGGAACGGGCCACGCCATTCAACAGTTATTGCCCCATCTCGAAAACTATCAGGGAGATTTACTAGTTCTCAACGGCGACGCCCCCTTGTTGCGACCGGAAACCTTAGCGAATCTCCTCAAGCTCCACCAAGAACATCAAAATCAAGCCACCCTCCTCACGGCCCATCTCCCGGAACCCAAGGGCTACGGCCGGGTGTTTTGCGACGGTCAAAACTGGGTCACCCAAATCGTGGAAGACCGGGACTGCAATACCGCCCAGCGCCAAAATCATCGGGTAAACGGCGGGATTTACTGTTTTCACTGGCCCTCTCTGGCGGAGGTTCTGCCTCGACTCACCCCCAGCAACGACCAACAGGAATACTACCTCACCGACGTCGCCCATGTTTTGGAACGGGTGATGGCGGTGGACGCGGCGGATTTTCAGGAAATTAAAGGCATCAATGACCGTCAACAGTTGGCGACGGCGGCGGCGGTATTACAAAATCGCACCAAGGAAAAATGGATGGCCGCGGGGGTGACCTTGATCGATCCCGCCAGTGTCACCATCGACGACACGGTGGAAATCGGCGCCGACGCCATTATCGAACCCCAAACCCATCTGCGGGGGAAAACCGTCATCGGCGCCGGCGCTCGCGTTGGGCCGGGTTGTTTAATTGAAGACAGTCACATTGGGGCCGGCGCTCGGGTTCTCTACTCCGTGATCAGCGACAGCGCCGTTCAGGCCCAGAGTCGGGTGGGCCCCTATAGTCATATCCGGGGTCAGGCGGAAATTGGCGAAAACTGCCGGATCGGCAACTTTGTGGAAATCAAAAAAACCCAGGTCGGCGCCGGTTGTAATATCGCCCACCTCAGTTATCTGGGGGACGCCCGGTTGGGAGAGCGGGTCAATGTCGGCGCCGGCACCATCACCGCCAACTACGACGGCCAGAATAAACATTTAACCCAAATCGGCGACGGCACCAAAACGGGCGCCAATAGCGTCTTTGTGGCGCCGGTCAATTTAGGCTCCGGGGTCACGGTGGCCGCGGGTTCCGTCGTCACCCACAACGTTCCCGACGGCGCTTTGGTCATCGCCCGCCCCCGTCAGCGCATTATCGAAAACTGGTCTTTAAAAACGCCCCCGGCCTAACCTATGCTTACTATCGCTCTCCCCAAAGGCGCTCTGCTTCAGGACAGTATTCGTCGCTTTCAAGATCTGGGTCTGGACTTTAGCCTCTTTTTAGATTCCAAAAATCGGCAACTGCAAATCGCCGACCCGACCCAAACCGCTAAAGCGTTATTGGTGCGGGCCCAGGATGTGCCGGTCTATGTAGAGTACGGCCAAGCCCATTTGGGGATCGTCGGCTACGACGTCCTGCGAGAGAAAAAACCCCAGGTGGCCCAGTTGGCGGATCTGGGCTTCGGTCACTGTCGTCTCTCCGTGGCGGCGCCGGCCGCTAGCCCCTACCGGCGCTCGGCGGATTTGCCCCCCCATAGCAAAGTGGCTTCCAAATTTGTCCACTGCGCCCAGGAGCATTTCCGGGGGTTAGACCTGCCGGTGGAAATTATCCCCCTCTACGGCTCCGTGGAGTTAGGCCCCATTACCGGCATGTCCAAGGCCATTGTCGATCTGGTCTCCACGGGAAAAACCCTGAGGGAAAACGGCCTGACGGAAATTGAGGTCTTATTCGAGAGCACGGCTCGCCTCGTGGCCCATCCCCTCAGCTATCGCTTAAATAGTCACGATCTCCGTCACTGGCTCCGGCGCTTGCGGGGTCAGTGATAACACTAAATTTTTTGATAAAAAAAGAGAGCGTCCTCTCTCAGAATGTTCTTAACCGTTTACTTTCTTGACCCCCTTTGCTTGAACTTAAAACCCAAGGCTACGGCGGCGCCGGCGCCGAGGATAGTCAGCGGCTCAGGGACAATGACAGGGGGGTTAACCGGAGGATCCACTGGCGGATTGACCGGAGGATCCACCGGCGGGGTAACGGGGGGATTAACCGGAGGATTGGGAGAAATGGGGAGTTCCACCACCGGCGGATCGACGATAATGGGCGGCGCCGGCTCTACCGGGGCGAGACTCGGGGGAAGGGTTTCAAGAGTGGGCGGTTCTTCGACGTCGGCGTCGACAATCAGGTTGCGAGAGCGGTTGCTTTTACAGGACGCTAGGAAAAAAACCAGCGGAATGAGTAAAAGGATTCGCCAATATCTGGAGTTGAAGTGCATTATATTGGAAAGGTCAAAAACGAAACCCTAGATTAACATAGGCTATCTGAATTGACAACCGCTTCTATAGCATTTACAGGCGAGTCATGGACAAAGTCCCTGCTAGCTCTTTACCCGTCGGGGTTTTGGAGTAGATTGTCTTTACGTCTCGTTTGAAAATGCTATGTTAACGATTTCTGTTTAGGGGAATACCGAATCCGGATCGTCCTCCCGCCGACGGGAGCGCAACCCCACTTGCCAACATTCCATCACCAGTTGGTGCCAGGGCATTAACACCCTCATATCGACTCCGGCCTGTTGGTTGGTCGCTAGGAAAAGAACCCGAGCGGTTTGGACTTCCTGGCGAGCTTCGATCACCCGTTCTAAGAGTCCATTTTGCTCTTCCTCAGTGAGAAAGGTCAGTCGTTGTTCCCCCAAAAGTGTAATGGCCCGCTCAAACCAATGGCTAAAGTCGTCCAGGAGGGGAGGCAGAATGGTTGCCAAAAGCTCTTGCTCGCTAGCGCCGGGATTGTCCATCTGATTTCGACCGGATTATTTAACCGGCGCTAGGTCCTGCTGATCTTTGGCAATCACCGCTTGTAGACGGTTTACCGCGGTGGAGCGGGACTCGGGACGGGCGAGACGGTAGAAAAAGAGCGCCGGAGCCACCCCCAAGATTAAACCCAGAAAAATAGGGGGATAAATGCCGGCGCCGAGACTCATCACCGCGGCGAAGGCGAAATTGCTCAGATAGATCGCCAAGGGAAAACCGGGTTGGAGATCCGGTAACTCCGAGGGTTTCAGCCGCCAGAGGAGGGTGGCGACGGTCATGAAGACGACGCCGGTGCCGAACCAACCGGCAAAGTTCTGATAGGGCATGCCAAAGAAAGCGCCGGGAATGTCCCAGACCCAAAAGGGCAAATTGGTCTGGCTCATGGCGGGATCTAGGACAAAGTCCCAGGAGGTCAATAGAAGGGAACCAAAGCCAATCGCGCCGATTTCCTGCCAGATTTGCCCGATCCCCAGGCGGCGTAGACCGAGGCGAGCGATGAGGTAAGCGCAAAAACCCAAATAAAACCAAGAAAGGGGAATCGTAAAGGGCACGAGACCGGCGATTTTATAACCCAAGCCCGTCAAATAGCGGTAATGACCGAAGGGGAAGCCCGTGCTCGTTCCCAGCAATTCGCTCCCGAGGGACAAGGCCACCGCCGGAATCATAAACGTCAGCCAGCGCCAGGGGCCCAGAACCCGCCAACCATAGACCGCCGCCGCGGCCATGCCCAGAATCATGTAAACAGCGCCGCCCCCCGCCATAGACCAGCGAAAGGCAACCTTGCCGACGTCCGGTAGCTCGGCGATAAACTGCGGGTGGGGCAGAACCAAGAGCAAGCCCGCTAACCCGAAGATCATGGCGATGATGTGACCGAATAAGAGCAAGCGTTCGCTTTGAGGGGAGGGCGCCATTCCAGGTTCCATAGGGGTGATTGAGTGAAAGACTAGTTTACAGTTTACAAATCTTTACCGCGAAAACCCAGATTTATCCGCGAATTTGTTTGGCAAAGCGGGTCTCGGTTGCCCAGAACGGCGGGAGAGTCGGAAAAACCGCTAAAATGGGCGCATCTTCCCCCGTCCGAGGAGCCTGCCCTATGGTCACCGCCCCCCACATCCGTCCGGTGCAATACCGAGACCTAGCGGCCATCGCCCGTTTACAAGCCCAGTCCCAGGATTTAAACGTAGGGGCGGCGGCTTCTCCTTCGCCCCTGGGTCATAATCGGCTCTGGCATCTCTTGGTCAAAACCTTCAGCTATTTCCCCAACCCTCTGCGCAACACTTTCACCGGCTATGTAGCGGAAACGGAGCGGGGGCAAATCCAAGGGTTTATCCAAATCGCGCCCTTTAACTTTAGCCGTAGCACCTGGAAAGTCGAAGAGGCGCTGGTGGAATCCGCCGCGCTTCAACCGGAACTGATCACCGATCCCAAGGGCGTCGGCTCTCAACTCCTGCGCCATTGTTTCCAGACGATCTGGGAGGCCCGCACCTGGATTTTAGAAATTGATATTCAAGCGACGAGTTTACTGGCGCTCTATCGTCAAAACGGCTTTCAACCCCTCGCCCAACTCACCTACTGGAGCCTGTCCCCGGAGCGGCTACAAACCTTAGCCCACAGCGATCCGGATCTCCCTAACCTCCTGCCCGTGAGCAACGCCGACGCCGCCTTGTTGTACCAACTGGATTGCGTGGCCATGCCTCCCCTCCTACGTCAGGTTTTCGACCGGCATCCCTTAGATTTTAAGTCCCATTTTCTCAGCGCCTTGCTTCAGCAGTTCCACGCCTGGCGCCTTCGCCAACGGAGCGTCCGGGGCTATGTCTTTGAACCCCAGCGCAAGGCCGCCATCGCTTATTTCCAGTTGACCCTCAGCGAAGACGGCGCTCGTCCCCACCGGGGAGAGTTGACCGTTCACCCGGCCTATACCTGGCTTTATCCCAAGCTCCTGTTGCAGATGGCCCAACTCTGTCAGTCCCGCCCGCCCCAGCGCCTCGAATTAACTTCCGCGGACTACCAACACGAGCGGGAAGAATATTTAGAGCAACTGGGCGCCGAGCGCCACCGTCACACCTTGCTCATGTCCCGCTCCGTTTGGCACAAACTCAAGGAGACTAAACTAGAGCGCCTGCAACTGGCGGAAGTGCTTCAAGGTCTTAAACCCGTTTCCCAGGCGCCCATCCCCAGCCGCCTCTCCCTAGTTCAACGTTCCGAAGCGCCGGAAACGCCCGGGGAGGATTTACCCCGTCAGGGCTGGAGCTAAGGGCCAAAAACCGTTATGCCCCTCCCTATCCGTCAGGACAGCGTTTATTTTTATACTCGGGACTCCGTTCGTCTAGACGCCGATCTCTACTATCCCGACACTGAAGAACCTCTGCCGGCCCTGCTCATGCGTCAGCCCTACGGACGCAAAATCGCTTCCACTGTGGTTTACGCCCATCCCCGCTGGTACGCTCAACAGGGCTATTTAGTGGCGATTCAAGACGTGCGGGGGCGGGGGACGTCCGAAGGCGAGTTTCGACTCTTTGAAGCCGAAATTGAGGACGGCGCCGACACCCTAGAGTGGCTGGCGAATTTGCCCCAATGTAACGGCGTCGTGGGAATGTACGGTTTTTCTTACCAGGGAATGACCCAACTCTACAGCGCCGTCAGTCCGTCCCCCTACTTAAAAGCCCTCTGTCCCGCCATGATGGCCTGGGATTTACGGCGAGACTGGGCCTACGAAAACGACGCCTTTTGTTGGCAGTCAAATTTAACCTGGGCGCTCCAGTTAGAGATGGAAACCGCCCGGCGCCGGGGAGACGTCGAGGCCTATCAGGCGCTCAAGGAAGCCTTCGCCGCTCCCGGTTTTAACGATCCTGTTCCGGTTCAATCGGAAGTTCTGAAAACCTGGGCGCCGGAGTCTTTCTATTGGGATTGGCTGAGGGACGACGGAGACTATTGGCGGGCGCTTTCCCCTTGTCATTTACTGCCGTCCCTCTCCCTGCCGACGCTCCAAATAGGGGGTTGGTTTGATCCCCATCTCCGGGGGAATTTGGCGCTGTATCAGGCCCTGAAAGAGCGGAACTGTCCCCAAAAACTGATCATCGGCCCCTGGGGACATCTGCCCTGGGGGCGCCGCGGGGGTCAAAAAGATTACGGCCCCGACGCCGTCAGTCCCGTGGATCAGTGGCAAATTGACTGGTTTAACGCCCATCTCAAGGGACAAACCAGCGCCTTTAGCGAATCTCCCCCCCTCCGCCTCTTTGAAATGGGGCCGAATCAATGGCTCAATCTAGAGGACTTTCCCGAAGGGCGTCGAACCTGGTTTCTCTCCGCCCAGGGCTTGGCCGCCATCCGGGGGGGCGATCTAAGGCCAGAACCGGGTTTAACCAGCGCGGATACCTGGGTTCACGACCCGACCCGCCCCCTTCCCGCCCTCGGGGGCCATGGCGCTATCCCCGGAGGCGCTTGGGAACGGGGACATTTGGACAGTCGGACAGATATCTTAACCTATACGTCGGCGCCGTTGACGGCGCCCCTCCGACTCTGCGGCGCTCCCCAGGTTTTCTTGTGGGTGGAAAGCGACGGGCCCAGCTTCGATTTGAGCGTTATTCTGGCGGAAGTCTCGCCCCAGGGAGCAGTCTGGCCCCTGGCTCAAACCTACGGAGTCTTTGAGGGAAAACCTGGCGTTCCCAAGGAAATTACCCTAACGTTACAAGCGGTCTGCGCCCAACTCTCCCCGGGGAGCGCCCTTCGTCTCAGCCTCGGCGGCGCCGCTTTTCCGGCCTATCCCGTCAATCCGGGAACGGGAGACAATCCCCGAGAAAGTCCCGCCATCGAGCGCCGGGTTCTGACCTTCGCGCTGTATTCAGGGGAAGACTACCCCGCGACGCTGGTCTTACCCAGCCTAGATTAGGGCGAGTTGGCGTTTATTTTGTATCCCCGGCGCTAGTCCCCAAAGGTAATTTGCAAAGTGACGCTGGCTTGAACCGTCTGTTCGCCGCCGATGACGGGCGCGGGCGGCGCCGCCGCGAGGGAATCTGCCCGGGCCGCGAACATCGGTCGGGGGCCTTCCGGGGCGGGAGCGCCGTCGAGGGTAATCTGGATAATATTTTGGGCTTGGAGCTTCAGGGCGCCGAGAACAGTCTGGGCTTGGGCTTGAGCGTCGGCGGTCGCTTTTTGCAAAGCCGCTTTTTGGGCCGCCGCTAAGGCCGCGTCTCCGGCGATAAAACTGACGTTATCAATACGGGTGGCGCCGGCGGAGACGGCCTGGTCCAAAACCGCCCCCGCTTGTTCCGTCGGCAGGCGAAAGCGGACGGTATTGGTTCCCACATAGCCCCGGAGCCGGCGCTGATTATCCACGTAATCGTAGTCCGCCTGAAGACGAACGCCGGTGGTCTCCAATTTCTCCACGGCCCGGGAGCGGAGAAAATCCACCACTTGGTTGCTCAGGCGGGCCGTTTCCGCCTGGGCGGCGGCTGCGGTTTCCGCCCGAACCTCCACGCCCAGATCCACCTGGGCCAAGGTCGTAGCCACCCGTTCCGTCCCCTGACCCGTCACGGTCAAAACCCGGAGCGGCGCCGGTTCAGCGCCGAGGGGGGAAGAGGAGCCGAGTAGGAAAGAAGCCACCAGTAAACTCCAAAATCGGGGGGAATGAATCGGGGTAACAGACGACGGTGTTGAAAACAAAGTCATGGTTCTAGACCTTCGGTTTAAAGGTGGACGTCACTTGCAGTTCTTTCAACTGGGCGGGTTCCACCCCGGCCGGCGCCTCGGTCAGCAGACAACGGGCCTGCTGGGTTTTCGGGAAGGCGATGACGTCGCGAATGGAGTCTTCCCCGGCCAGGAGCATCGTCAAACGATCCAAGCCGTAGGCGATGCCGCCGTGGGGCGGAGCGCCGTAGTCGAAGGCCTCTAACAAAAAGCCGAATTTACTCTGGGCGTCCTCCGGGGAGAGGCCGATGGTGGCGAACACCTGATTTTGCACGTCTCGCTGATGGATCCGCAGACTGCCGCCGCCGATTTCCAAGCCGTTATAGACCAAATCGTAGGCCTGGGCCCGGGCGGTTTTTAGGTCGGCTAAATCCTCCGGGTACGGCGCCGTGAAGGGATGGTGTAGAGCTTCTAGGCGTTTTTCCTCGGCGTTCCACTCAAACATGGGAAATTCCGTGATCCAGAGGAGGTTTACTTGCTCGGTATCGATTAACCCCAACTGCTCTCCCAACACTAAACGTAAACGGGCTAGGGATTTATGGACAATCTCCGTCTCTCCGGCGCCGAAGAGGATCAGATCTCCAGGCTGAGCGCCGGTGAGTTCTAATAATTCCGCCACCTGCTCCGCCGTTAAACTGTCCTTAATGGCGCCGATGGTATCGATTTCTTGATTGTCTCGCACCCGGATATAGGCCAACCCCTTGCCCCCGGCGTCGGTGATTTCCTTAAACAAATCCCCGCCGGGTTTAATCCGCACATTAGAAATGCGGTCGTTGCCCCCCGGCACGGTGATGGCCTTGACGCTCCCCCCGGACTGGACGGCGCCGGAGAAGACCTTAAAGCCAATATTTTTGACCAGTTGGGAGACGTCCGCTAACTCCAGACCAAAGCGGGCGTCCGGGCGGTCGGTGCCGTAGCGATTCATGGCTTCGGCGTAGGTGAGGCGGGGAAAGGGGCGGGGCGGTTCGGCGCCCTTGACCTGGGCGAAGATATGAGCCACTAGGCGCTCGTTTAAGTCCAGAATTTCCTCTTGATTAAGGAAACTCATCTCCATATCCAACTGGGTAAACTCCGGTTGGCGGTCGGCCCGGAGGTCTTCGTCCCGGAAACAGCGGGCGATTTGGTAATAGCGGTCAAAGCCGGAGACCATCAGCAGTTGTTTAAATAACTGGGGCGACTGGGGTAGGGCGAACCATTCCCCCGGATTGACCCGGGATGGCACCAGATAATCCCGAGCGCCTTCCGGGGTGGAGCGGGTTAAGATCGGGGTTTCGATTTCAATAAAGTTTTCCTGATCTTCCAAGAAGGAGCGAATGGCCTTGACTACCCGGTGACGCAGTTGCAAGTTCCGGCTCAGGCGCTCCCGCCGTAGATCTAGGTAACGGTATTTGAGGCGCACCTCTTCCCGCACCTGCTCCGCTTCTTGACTGGAGACGACAAAGGGCAATTGCTGATGGACGGCGTTCAGCAGTTCGATTTCGTCCGCGTAAATTTCAACTTCTCCCGTGGGAATCTTGGGGTTCAAGGACTCCGCCGGTCGGGCGCTCACTTGACCCGTCACCTTAATCACATACTCGTTCCGCAACGCTTCCGCCACCGGATAGGACTGGGGCGTTTGATCTGGGTTGCAAACAATCTGGGCCGTCCCCCGGCTATCCCGCAGGTCGATAAAAATCACGCCCCCATGGTCCCGACGGCGATCGACCCAACCGTAGAGGGTCGCGGTTTGACCGAGGTGAGTGGAGCGCAGATCGCCGCAGTAGTGGGTACGCATAACCTTGTAAAAATGGAAGTCTCAGAGAAAAGCTCAAACAGGAAGGGAAAACCAGTAACGGCGCCCCGATAGACTGCGAAAAAGGGAATTTCGCCTTGCCCATTATCCTGTATTTGGCCCGCGCCGTCCCTCCCTAGGCGCTTTTACTGGCGATGTACACAGATCTCGGTTTAAAGACTCAGTTTTATGCTCTATCCCCCTAAATCCCCCTTTGTAAGGGGGACTTTGAAGGCGGTTCCCCCCTTTCCAAGGGGGGTTAGGGGGGATTCTGACATTTCAGCCAGAACTTACCAGGGATCGACAATGGATTTAAAGGGATGGATTTCCGTGGTCTGGGGATCGGCGTCGGGTTCGCCAAAGGGGCGGCCCACCACGGTGGCTTCTTTGGGATCGATATCCTCCTCTAACTCAGGAGGAGAAAATGCGTCCCATTCGGCGCCGGTTCCCACCATGGTGGCCGCGGCGGGATCAATCTCTTCCTCTTCCGCTGGGGGACATCGGCGCCGGGCGGCCAGTTGTTCAAGCTCCAGCAATTCCGCTGAAAGATCCAAGTCGTCCGCGGGCGGTTTCGGCGCCGGAAGGGGGACAGTGGGAGTCGGCGCCGGTTCGGTTTCCAGACCGAGGCTTTCCTTGAGGGAGTCAAACGCGCCCCGTAGTTGGGTCAGCGCCGTTTCTAGGGCGGCTAAACGGTCTTGCAAGTCCTCCGGCAAGAGGGAGGGGGCGGGGCCGCCCAAGCGGTCTAGGGCGTCGGGGAAAACCCGAATTAATTCTTCTAAACTGGTCTCTCCGGACTGAATTTTCCCTAAAGTCTGCTCCGCTAAAGTGGATTGCTTGGCCGCCGCCATCACCCGCCGGAGCGCCGCGGCGTCGGCGTTTCGATTCAACTGTTGGCGGAGCGCCCCGGAGAGGGGCAGAACTTCATAGACCGGGACGCGGCCGTCATAGCCGGAACCTTGGCAACGGGAGCAGAGCCGCCCTTTAAGGTGTAACTGCTTGACCAAGTCGGGGTTGAGGGTATTGGCTTGATAAAACTGGGTCTTCTCAGGCTTCGCCGCAGACAACCCCAACCGCGTCAATTCATCCAGGGTCGGATGGTAGCTGACGCGACACGCGCCGCATAATTTGCGCAGACGGCGCTGAGCGAGGACGCCTAAACCAATCTCCGCCAAGGCCCCCCGCGGCAACCATTGGCTCATTTGACTCAGGGCGTCGGCGCTGTCCTGACCGTGGACGCCGGCGATCACTAAACAGCCCTGTTGGAGGGTTTTCAGAACGGCCCGGGCGGTTTCGGCGTCCGCCGCTTGATCGACCAGAATAACGTCCATTCCCTGTCCGGCCAAAGAGCGCAGGGCGGAGGCATAGGTCAAACCCTCGTCGGGGTTTAGCTCAATCTGCGCGACTCCCGGCCAGGCCCGCTGAATCGGATCCGCCACGGCGCCGACTTTGCGACCAGACTGGAGTAGCAGAGCGCCGAGGGCTTCCAGGGTTTCGTTAATATTGTCCTGTTTCAGATCCGCCACTAGGAACAGACCCGTCTCCGCCGTTAGGAGTTGCTCCAGTCGGCCTTGAACCGGCGCCGGCAGACCGATATCCGTTAAACTCGGCGCCTGGGCAAGGGTGGGGACGATGCGCACCAGCGCCTTTTCGCCGTAGAAACTAGGGAGGGTGTGGATAAAAAAGTAAACGGGCTTGCCTTCATAGACCTTCCGCAGTTTGGCCCGCAATGGCGTTTTGGTTTGATTGGGGTCTAGATTCGCCATGATCTTCAGGCGCCGGACAACGGCGGGGAAAACTTGACGGGGCAGGGGGTCTAGGAGCGGCGCGAGTTGCCCGTCCCGCCGCATTTGCACCGTCATCTGCTGTTCCTGAGGATCGAGGTGTAACTCCTGGGCGCCGTTCCGCAACCCGAGGATCAAAATCTTGTTAGCCAGATGAACCACGGGACTGTCCTCCGTTGGCGAAGACGCTCCGTCCAACTCCGAGGGGGCGCGAACGTCCGGCTCGCCGACGCTTTCCAGGGCGCTGATTTGGGGGGGCGTTTCTTCCATAATGGCGGTGATGTCAACTCGGGTGGCTTCGCGGGCGGAGTCGGCTTGGGGCTGGGGAACGGGACTGGCCGCTTCCCCTAAACTAGCGTGTTTATGGATGAGATCTTCATAATCTTCTGGGAGGATTCCGCGACGAATCAGGACAATATTATGAGGCCGGAGTGTTTCGGCTAGCTCCCACTGGAGTCGAACATTATCGGGATCGACCATCAATAATTCCAGACGCCGTTCTTCTGTCGCGTCGGTCTGGAGCGCCCAAGGAAAAACTTGATGTCGCCGACAGAAGGGGTAGGGCGTATAGCGCCAGAGTTGGAGCAGATCCGCTTCCGCGGGTTCCTCGACTTCCTCGGGGTCAATAAACTCGACGCCGTAAATAATGGCGCTCTCCCAGAGGCGCTGCTGTTTATAGCGCCGAATATGCTCCGGGTCTAGTAGTTGCCCGGTGAAGGACTCAATCACCTGCAAGAGGGGCAACCCCGTTTGTCGGGCTTGCTTCAAAATCTGCTCCATCTCCGGGGGGGTCAGGTAGCGAGAATTGACCAACTCTCGACAAAAGGGCGAGAGGGAACTCAAAAAACGGTCAGAGGAGAAGGTCATAGGCGGAATGTTATACCCTTCTCAAAACTATCTCAAAATTGATAAATTGAGTCAGCCTCGGGAGTAATCGGATAGCTCAATGCCCATGATGACTGAGCCGTAACGTAAATAAATATCCATTCCGCCTCTGGCCGTCGCGTATTCTCTCTCTAAAATTCCGGCGCCGTTGACGACGCGACGCAAAAAAGCCATTAAGACTACATGGCGCGCGGAAATTAATTCAATAGTTTTAATCCGTTGGGAGTGAGGTTCGGTAGCCTAAAGCTAGGGTAACGGCCGGCGCCGGTCTGGCTGTGTCGGAGAGGTTCTCCCCTAGCGCCCTACCCCGTGTACACAGAATCTACCCATCAGCCTCATTTTGCCCCCCCAGCCCCCCAATTTTGGGGGGAGTTCGGATCCTTTCTGAGTTCAAAGTCCCCCAGAATTGGGGGATTGTCCCACTGAGCCTGCCGAAGTGTAGGGGGCGAGATCAGGTTAATGGCAAAACCAAAGACTTGTGTGTACACCGTAGCCCCCGCGCCGCCTGACGGGGTGGTCAAGTAAAGCTAGGTTAAGAACGGTTAAATGTGTAACTGTCGCTACAAATCTAGTTTACAAATCTTTACGTTCAAAATTCACAAATCTTTACATCTGACTTTGCGTCAGCTTAAATCCTTACGGGGTAGGGCTTGTAAGGTTTTAAATGTATTTAAAAGCTCATTTTAGTACCATTAATCTACTTGAACGGATTCAGGGGCGGCGCTATTGTGAGAGTCATCCCGCAAAGCTCTGAGTGTTATTCAAATGAGCGCCAATCACTCTCTCCTCCACCCTGTTGTTGCTGAAGCTATCCAGACCCTTTTGGATTTTGCTAGCGGCCCGCTATTTGCTGAAAAGTTCGCCCTTGCCTTTGAAACCCCGGCGCCGTCTTTGGCGGCTTTCCGGTCGGCGCTGGCCGAGTTGCCGGACGTTGAGGTTTTGGCGGATGAGGTGTTGCAGGGAGCGCTAGGGGCGTTTTCGATTCAGACGGAAAAAATTTATCTATCGGAGTCTGTGGTTAACGGGGATAGTCGGCTCTTGCGGGCGGTGTTGTTGGAGGAGATTGGACATTATCTGGATTCGGTTTTTAATGCTGAGGACGCAACGGGAGATGAGGGGGCGATTTTTGCTCGTTTGGTGTTGGGTGAGGTGTTATCCCCTGGGGTATTAGCGGAATTGAGAAATGAGGATGATAGAGGTTGGCTAGAGGTAAATGGTCAAAAGCTAGAAGTAGAGTATAACGACCCGACAGTGAGTCTATCCTTCGCTTCGCCCAGCACGGTTACAGAAGATGGCCCCCAAAATCTATTTTTTGTATTTAGTCGCACTGGGGATACCAGTAATTCCCTAACTGTCAACTTCAATGTGAATGGAAGCGCCACCTTAAACGACGACTATGTACAACGGGGAGCCGCGAGTTTTGGGACGACTACCGGTAGTGTGACTTTTGCCGCCGGTTCTAGTGTGGTGATTCTCAGTCTTGATCCCAGTTCAGATCTGGTTAGTGACGGTAATGAAACGGTGGCGCTTACCTTGGCAACGGGGACGGGATATGCGGTAGATAGTAGTAGCGCGGTGACTGGCACCATTTTGGATAATGATGTCGCGCCGGGGACTGTGGTTAGGGGGAGTATTGCAAAGAGTCAATACAATAGGACACGGCACGAATATCGTAATGTTTTTGCCTTTGCGGCGCTGAAAAGCGATGGCTCTGTTGTTACCTGGGGTGGCTCCGGTTATGGAGGGAACAGCAGTAGTGTGAGCAGTCAACTGGCTTCCGGCGTCACCCAGATTTTCTCCACATCGGGTGCATTTGCGGCGCTAAAAAGCGACGGCTCTGTTGTTACTTGGGGTGGCTCCAGCTATGGAGGGAAGGGAGCATCTCACTTTTGCATGGAGTTATTTTGAACGATTGCCTTCGTACTAGGGGCGGGCGGATAGCTGTCCGTTTAGATAAGCACAACGATGCC
>WGLZ01000063.1 GCA_016471375.1 Cyanobacteria bacterium RI_101 | reverse complement strand
TCTACATTTAAACCTTGGAGACTTAGTCTTGTGCATAAATCCCTCATGCTCGTTAGACTTTTGTCAAGAGCAAATGATATCCAGGAGGATACAAACATAAACGTGTTCATGACTGGGTAGTCATTTCTTGGCAGATCTTTTTCATCAACTTCGGAAAAATCATAGGTTGTAATAATTCCTACACTTTCTTTATATTCAGTGGTGGTTGCTATAGATTATACCATAATTTGTGCGGCATTTTAAGACGTTCAACACTTCTGTATCAAACCCACTGGCCCAACCATCACCATGAACTTAACTTTTCCCTAACGGCGCCGGGCGAACAAATCTAATCAACACCCCGTAGAGGCTTGACCATCCCATCAGTCGGCGCCGGCGTTTAACCTGTGAAATGTAGAGAATCACAGAAGGCTTTACCCATGCGGATTGTTGCGCCCCCCTCGGCGCCGCTGGCTTAGACAGGCTTAGCCGATGCTTGCTACACTCAAAGGGCAAACCGTCGCCCCGTTTTTCTATGCGTCTCCTGAGTCCCGCGGATCGCCAAAAACTCGACCCCAGCGACGACGATCTTTTTTACGCCTATCCCCGCCTCGTCACCCATGTGGACGACGCCTTTATCGCCCAGTTAACGGATCTCTTCCGGGAGCGCCTCCAGCCCGGAAGTCGGATTTTAGATCTAATGAGCAGTTGGGTCTCCCATTTACCGGCGGAAATGGAGTTTGCCTGGGTGGAGGGCCAGGGCATGAACGCCGAAGAGTTGGCGGCCAATCCCCGTTTAAATCGCTATTTCCTCCAAAACTTAAACAAATCTCCCCGATTACCGCTACCGGATCAGGACTTCGACGCCGTTTTGATCACCGTCTCGATTCAATATTTGGAGTACCCGGAGGCCGCGATGGCGGAAATTTACCGCGTCCTCAAACCGGGGGGACAAGTGATTATTAGTTTTTCTAACCGGATGTTTTATCAAAAGGCTATCGCCCGCTGGCGAGATAACTCGGATCTAGGACGTCTCAAACTGGTTAAATCCTATCTAGACAGCGCCGGTTTTACCGAGATTGAAACCGTTGTCCGCCCCAGTTCCCTCGGCGCGCTCTGGCAACGCTTAGGCTTTTTGGGCGACGATCCTTTTTACGCGGTTTTAGCCCGCAAAGGGGCATAAAGATGGACTCGGCGGCGCTGGCGACTCTCCGGGCCACCCTGCGAGAGGGACAAAAACCTTTGGGGCTTTGGCGGGGAGGGCCCCTAGCGGTGTCCGCTGTCCCAGGGTCGGGCAAATCTCATAGTCTCTCCGTGGCGGCGGCGCTGACCATCGCGCAAGAGCGCCTGACGCCCCGCCGGAGTTTACTGGTGGTCACCTTCACCCGGGCCGCCGCCGCCGCTATTAAAAGCAAAGTGAAACAGCGCCTCGGGGCGTTGGATTATCCCGGTTGGGGCTTTAACGTCCAGACCCTCCACGGCTTGGCGCTCAATTTAGCCACCCGTTACCCGGCCCAATCCGGCTTAGACTTGGAGAACAGCGCCCTCATCACGCCCCAAAGGAACCACCGGCTCCTGCGTCAAGCCACGGAAAACTGGTTGCAAAAACACCCTAGGGCCTACGAAGACCTGCTAACGATGGGAAACTTCGACGGGGAAGAAACGGAAAGACTCCGGCGTCAGTCGGCGCTACGGACGGAAATTCTGCCTAATTTACTCCACACCACAGTGCGGGAAGGGAAAAGTTCCGGTCTCAGCCCCGAGGCCTTGCTAGATTGGGCCCACCGGGGAGGAAGCGAGATCCTTACCTACAGCGCCGAACTCTATGGCGAATACGAGGCGCTGTTAAAACAGAATAATTTTTACGACTATGACGACATGATCCTCGGCGCTCTGCGGGTCTTAGAAGACGAAAGCCTACGGCGCCAGTGGCAAGGGCAATATTTCGCCGTCTTTGAAGACGAGGCCCAGGACTCTAGCCCCCTTCAGGAGAGCCTCATTACTCAACTGGCCCGCCGTCCCGACCAGAACGAAGTCAACCTAATCCGGGTGGGCGACCCCAACCAAGCCATTAACTCCACCTTCACCCCCGCCGATCCCGTTTATTTCAACCGTTTTTGTCAAACCTGCGAAGACCGGGGCTTATTAACGACCTTGGATCAAGCGGGACGGAGCGCCCCGGTGATTATTCAGGCGGCTAATTTGCTTCTGGCTTGGGTGAACGAACAGTGGCCCCATCGCCCCGGAACCGCGGATCTGCCGGCGCCGTTCCGTTTCCAAGAGATTCGCCCCGTCGACGCCGACGATCCCCAACCCAATCCCCCGCCGGAGGGCAAAGGGCTAGAACTGGCGGAGCCGGAGGATATTTACCAAAGCGTGGAGATTATTGGCCGGCGCCTGATTCAGTTATTAACCGCCAGACCGGATCACAGCGCCGCCATTCTGGTGCGGGAAAACCGACAGGGGCGATTTTTAGTCCAGCAGTTGGGAGAAACCTTGGCGGATCAGGGCATTCGTCTCTACTCCGTTAGCGATAGCGACCGTCAATCAGAAATCCCCAGGGATATACTCCAACTGCTTCAATTCAGCGAGCGCCCCCACTCCCCCCAAAACCTGAAGGCGGCGCTGGAGGTTCTGCAAGGGAGGCGGTTAATCCCGGCCCAGGATCTCAATCGTCTGCTGACCTACCCGGAGGACTTTCTCTACCCCAGCCCCTTGGCGGCGCCGCTGACGGCCCCGCAACAGGTCGCCCAACGCTACTGCCGCTCCATCCTACGGGCCAAGCGGGAACTCTCCCCTTCCCAACTCATTCCCTTCCTCGGTTTAGCCCTGCAATACGACGGCGCCGCCTTAGCGACCCTCCATAAACTCCAGGAGCGCCTCCAATCCCAAACCCAGGGCCGCGGCGCTCTGCGGGAATTGCTCGAAATCCTCGGAGAAATTGTGGCGGCGGAAAATTTTGAGCCGGCGCTGGAGGAGGAGGAAGACCTCTACACCCGGCCGGGGCAGGTCGCGGTGATCACCATGCACAAGGCCAAAGGCTTGGACTGGGATTATGTCTTTATTCCTTTCTTACAGGCCGACTTGATCCCCGGAAAACCCTGGGTGCCCGGAGGGGCCAAGTTTTTGGGAGACTATACCTTGGGGGAGGTGGCCCGGGCCCAGATTCGGCAGATATCAGCGATCAGTTATCAGCTATCAGATACCAGATATCAGTTATCGGCTAAGCGCGATCAGGATAGGGGGGAGGGGGTGCTGGCGAACCCGGCGCTGGCTTGGCGAGAGGCGGAGCATTTGCAATGGGCGGAGGAATTTCGTTTGCTCTACGTGGCCATGACTCGGGCTAAGCGCCTGCTTTGGCTGGGCGCGGAAAAACAAGCGCCGTTTTGGGGAACCTTTCAAGCGGGGCGCTCTCCCCTGAAGGAAAAACCGCCCTGTCCGGTTTGGGAGACGTTAAAACAAAAGTTTCCTCGAAACGTTGACCGCTGTTAACGCCATCTGCTGAAATCCTTCGTCTTCCGGGGCGCCATATTTTTGATCCAAGGGCGTTTTCCAGTTTACTGGCCACGGCTCCCGACGGGGAATCAGTTAAAATTGAGCCTCGATGTCCTCAAATGCCCCGCCATGCCCCCCTATCGCTCCGCCCTCGCCGACCTGATGGCCGCCGTCCAGATTGAAACCCTGGGGGAACTTTCCCGGCGCTCGGGGTTAACGGAATGGCAACTGCGGCGGGCGGAGTGGGGGCTGTTGCCTAAATTGCCCCTAGAGGCGGCCCAGCGCCTGGCGGAGACTCTCAATATTTCCCTAGGAGAATTAAGCCAAAACCTCGGGGGAGTTAGCGGTCAATCTCAGTCAAATTCAGAAGCTCTCGCGCGGGAATGCCAGCGCCTTCAAGGGGAGTTAGCCGGGCAAAGCCGGCGCTTAGAAGAAGAGTTTCGCCGGTCAGCCCTGCAAATTTTGGAACCCTGGTTGCGGCAATGGCCCAGCGCCGTCTCTGCGGCGGAAGCTAACCCGGACTGGCCGGCCCGGAAATTAGTTCCCCTAGCTCGCCCGGTGTTCGCGCTTCTGGAAGCCTGGGGCGTGGAATCCCTCGGCGCCGCGGGAGAAATCGTCGCCTACGATCCCCAATGGCACGAAGTTTTAGAGCGGGGGGCGGCGCCGGCGCCGGGGGAACCGGCGCAAATTCGCTACAGCGGCTATCGTCAGGGAGAAAACCTCCTTTTTCGAGCCAAGGTGAGCCGTCCTCAACCATGAGCGCCGCGCGTCTTGTTCCCACCCGACCGCTACCGGAGCAGAAAGCCCTTCCCGGCGCTTTGACCCAACCCTTTTCCCGCTTTTTGCGTCCCCCCTACTGGGAAAACTTAATTCAAAGTTTCTTAAATTTACTGGGGGATCTCCAGGGCAAAACCCTCGTGATTGCTTCCGATAGTCAACGAGAAAGCCAAATTCTGCTAGAAACCCTGCTGGCGATTACGACGGCCCACCCCTTCGCTCGATTAATTCTCCTTGTTGGCGTCCCCTATCCTCCCCTCGTTTCCCAACTGGTTTTAAAATACGAAGCCGTCGGCGCCGCGACTCTGCAAACCTTACCCCGGACGGAGGAGCCGGATTGTCAAACAAGTTTTTACTGGCAGAGCGGTCAGGTCTTTTCTCCCGCTTTATTGGAAGCCCTCGGGGAGCGAACCCAGGTTATTCAAACCTACGCCTGGCGTCCCTGGGAATTGGAGCGGGCCCCGAACCGGCGCTATTCCTTAGACGGGCTAGAGCTGGAAATTTGGGACGGTTTCCAACTTTATTACCAGGAGATGGAACGGTTATTTGATCTCGATTTAATTCAAGCCGCCTACCAGCGCCGGAATCTGGAAGTTCAGTGCCTCGACGCAGAGAGTTACGCCTACGCCCAAGCCCTGCTAGAAGGCAAATTGGGTCTTCCCCAGAACACCGTCCAACAGACGTTTCAAACCGCCTTACCGGCGCCGGGGGCTATTTTCCTGAGTCGGCGCCGGTGTCGTTTCTGGGGTCGGGAGGAAGAAATCAATCCCGGCGATCTTCTGGCCCTGTTGGTCAGTCAAGCGGCCGTTAGCCCCGTCTATCGCAGTCGATTCTCCGGCGTCGCCCGTTCCCGCTTTGCCAGCGCCGCGGCGGATCACGCCTGCGCCAAACTGCGTCTGCCCTGTTATCCGGCGCCGAGTCCCTGGAGTTGTTTAAGCGAGACCTTTGAAAGTCTGCGGATCACCTTGGCGGGAAACGAACGGGGAGAGTTGGGGGGAGACCACAGCCGGGAGCCGGACGGGCTTTGGGTTCTCTTGTTTATCCTCAATCTAGAGGCGGCGCTGAATCAAAGTTGGGAAGATCTCCTCGGTCAACACTGGCGACAACTGGGGCGTAATTACCATGCGGGCTATCAAATTCCCCGGCGCCGGGGTTATTCCTTAGATCCCATCCTAGAGACGATTAAACAGGAGTCGGGACGCGGGCGACTCTACGGCGCTTACGAGGTCGCCTACGGGCAAGATTTGAGTTACTATGACCGGGAGCTGGGGCGAACCCTGACGCCGGCGGGCTATGAATGGGGCTTTACCGACGGCGCTCGTTTATTGGTCTACGAAGGGTTAGAGTTTATTCGCCTTTATCTAGAGCGCTACGAACCCCGTCCCCCCGCCCAATCGTTAACTCCCCCGGAAGCTCTAGCTCCCCTACTGGCGCTGGCCCAATCTCTCCTTTCCTTACCGGCGCCGTTTGGTTTGATTTCCTAACCGTTTCGGTCTTTGTTCCTTTCGGTCGTTTTCTCATAAGCGGCGTCGCGTTTGGCGAAACTTAAGATTAACACCAGATTAACACCCGTCTCGGCGCCGGTTTTTCATAGGCGCGGCAAACAAAAGGGCGTACAGGAATCTAGGACTTCCCCTAAAAAACGGCGCCGGCCGGCTCCCAGGGCGCGTCCTCCTTGCTTTGGGGCCGCCAGAGTTGATCCAGTTCCGCGGCGGGCATGGTCAAATACAGGGCGTCCCCGGATTGCAGTTCCGTTTCCAACAGCGCCCAACTATGGAAAGTTTGTCCGCCCCGCTCTAGGTAGAGGGGCGCGAAATCCGCCCGACGGGCCGCGTCCTTGACCCGTTGCCCCCGGAAAGGATGGTTGGGAGTAATCAAGGTGGCCAGCGCCACCCAGAGTAGATCGTCCGTCATGCCGTTGCCCAAAATACGCCCCCCCAGCGCCGCGGCGGCAAAGGAATAGGCCGCCAATTCCGAAGGACAGAGGACGGATTCAAAGTCAAAGACTTCCTGTACCGATTGCCCAAACTGCGCGTCTTGACAACGGAGCACCACCGGCAAACGGGGCGCGAGGGACTGGGCTGTGAGGGCGATTTCTAAATTGACCGTGTCGTCGCTGGTGGTCGCTAAAATAGCGCGCGCGCGCTCCAAATTGGCGGCCTTCAGAGTCGATTCCAGGCGGGCGTCCTCCACAATCACCGGAACGCCGAGGGAGCGGGCCTGATGGAGAAAACGGTTTTCCGGGTCGGCTTCGAGGACGACCACTTCATGGTCTTGACCGAGGAGTTCCTTGACAATGGCCATGCCCACGCCCCCCAAACCGCAGACCACATAGTGATGACGGGTGGGAACCCGAGCGGCGTCTAGAAATTGGCGGAAGCGACTGCCCAAAATGAAATCATTTAAGAGCGCGTAACAAATGCCAATCACCCCGGCGCCGGCGATCATCATCAGCGCTGTAAAGACCTTAATCGCCGCCGGTGATTTCTCCGCCACCTCCTCCTTGCCGCCGGCGCCGGTGATCATGCCCACGGAAAAATAAAAGGCGTCCACCAGGGTAATGTGTTGATTAATCCAAACGTAGGTCAGGGTAGCCGTAAAAATCATCAAAAACAAAATTAAACTCACCCAAACCACCTGACTGACATAGCGCCGATACTGGCGAAGATTGGTAATCAGCTTTGTCCAGCGGAGCCAGAGGGAACGGCGCCGGGCCGAGGGCTGGGGTTGCCGGCCAACGATTAAATGATCTCCTAAGGCCAGGGTTTTACCCTCCACCACGGCGGAGACGAGGTCTATTTCCGACGCCTGGGGCAGGTAATAGATCAACATGCGGCGGGGATCGTCCCAGAGTTCCCCTAGGGGCAGGCCTAGCCAAGGGTGATCGGCGTCGATGATAATTTCTTCAATGGGCCAGGTTTGGTCAAATAGACGCAATTGACCGATGGCCCGATTGCCCAGCGCCGCGAAGGCAAAAATCGGCGCCGCCAGCGCCGACACGCTTAAACTGACATGATTGGCGAGAGTTTGATCGACCCGTTGCCCTAAAGCGGGGTTAAAAAGACGGTTAATGACCCGAATCTGGGGATTAAGAACCCGAGCTTGGGTGAGAACGGCTAAATTAAGGGCGTCATTCCGGGTGGCGAGGACTAAAGTTTGGGCGGACTGAATCCCGGCGGCTTGCAACGTGGCGGGGGAATCGAGGGGGCCGACAATAATCTGTCCCGGGCTTTCCTGGGGTAGGGGCGAATGGGAAATGCCCACCGCGTCGGCGCCCTGTTGTTTGAGTAGATTAAAGATGCGACGGCCCGTAGCGCCGAGGCCACAGACAATAATGCGGGGTTTCATGCTTTCCATCCTCAACGCGGACTAGAGCGCCGACCTTCCATCTTCTTAGAGATCCCGGCGCCGGGTCTGTAGCTAATCCATCTATTTTGAAGACTCTGAAGCCCGGCGCTCCCGAACCACGCGCCCCGGACTCGCCCAGGACAGACCCTGCTGGGAGGCGGTGCCGATCATTACCGCCTCGGCGATGGGCGGACTTACGCTCTGATCCGCCCGCCATTCCACAATAAAATTAGCGCCGACTCCGCCAGCTCGATCCTCCCGCTCCACCACCACCGCTAGAGAGGCCAAGGGCGCTAGAGCGAGGGGTTGGTTTAAATAACTCCGAATTTTTTGCCCGCCGGAGTCGTAGTAATCAATGGTTTCAATGACAATGACACGGGAAAGATCCGTATTGCGAAAGCTCAAGGTCGCCGCCAGTTGGAGCGTCCGGGCCTGATTGGCGTCATAGACCTCTGAATAGACCGGAACGTAAATAATCTGTCCTGTTTTTAAAGCGGGCAAAGCTTCCGGCGCTAAGGGAGTAACGCCGGGTCTCTCCGTTAAAGGCGGAATTCCCGATTCAACCGGGGCAGAGCCGTTTCCGACGGCGCCGCAGGCGGAGATCCAAAGTAAACAACAGCACAACCCGAGAATGAGCGCTTTTCCTTTATTCACCGGTCAAATCTCCAAGAACCGTAGGATGGGTTAGCGGTAGCGTAACTCATCAAAGCCCGACTGAGTTTACAGTCGCTCGACGCGGCTAAGACCCTATAGCAAATTGAAATCAATCATCAACAGACTTTGATTCGCGCCCCCTTGCCAAGGCGCCGTACTGAGCGGTTCGGCGCGCCTCGACGGGTTATGCGGTCACTTTTACTATGAAGCTTGCCGAAGTAGGGGGTGGGGGGTCGTCATAGGATTGCCTTCGCGACTCATCCATAAATGCCATACATCGCCAGTGAGTTCAAAGCGCCGCTCCCTCCAAACGCGAAATTAACCGGGAGTTTCCGTTGCTGAAGAGTTAAACGATCTAGGGTAGCCAAGGATAGTCCCCAAACTCCGGTTCCCGCTTTTCCAAAAAGGCCTGTTTCCCTTCCCGTCCTTCCTCCGTCATGTAATAGAGCAGAGTGGCGTTCCCCGCCAATTCCTGTAGCCCGGCCTGACCGTCGCAGTCGGCGTTAAAGGCCGCTTTTAAACAGCGAATGGCTAGGGGGCTTTTCGCTAGAATTTCTTGGGCCCAGGCGACGCCTTCCGCTTCGAGGCGCTCGACTGGAACCACAGTGTTCACCAGCCCCATCTCCAGCGCCGCTTGGGCGGAATACTGGCGACAGAGAAACCAAATTTCCCGCGCTTTTTTTTGCCCCACTACCCGAGCGAGATAACTAGAGCCAAAGCCGCCGTCAAAACTGCCCACCTTCGGCCCCGTTTGTCCAAAAATAGCGTTGTCCGCCGCGATAGTTAGGTCGCAGACAAGATGGAGCACATGGCCGCCGCCGATGGCGTAACCCGCGACTAAAGCGATGACCACCTTGGGCAGAGAACGAATCAGGCGCTGAAGATCTAAGACATTTAAACGAGGCACGCCTTGCTGATCGATATATCCTCCCTCTCCCCGCACCGATTGATCGCCGCCGGAACAAAAAGCGTATTTGCCGTCGCTGTGGGGGCCGGCGCCGGCGAGGAGAACGACGCCGATACTGGTATCTTCTTTAACGTCCCAAAAGGCGTCGTAGAGTTCCGTCACCGTTTGGGGTCGGAAGGCGTTGCGCTTGTGGGGCCGATTAATCGTAATTTTGGCCATGCCTCCGCATTTGTGATACAAAATATCTTCGTAAGTTTTAGCGACTGTCCAGTTCAGGGAGATAGGGTCGGTCATAGGGTTGGCAAGAGTGAAGGGAGAAGCGTTCCCTTCGGCTACGCTCAGGGAACGGAGAGGCTGCGCTCAGGGCGCGAAAACGAGAGGGGCGCCGGAGGAGTTTTAGGTTAAATTCGCCCAGCCCGCTATGATTGTTTTGGCCCGGCGCCGCGGATCGAGCTTTGGGCTATTCATTTTTGAGGATTAGGAAACCCAGTGAGTCAGTTTACCCTTGATTTAGCCGCCATGCTTACCCCGGTTCGAGAAGCGACGTGGGGCGCCGTTCAGATTTTGCAGTCCTACTACCGGGGGGAAAACCAAGGCAATCTGGGGGTCAACGAAAGCAAAACCGACGGCCCGGTGACCCAGGCAGATCTGGCGGCGAACCGTTATATTTTGGAGCGCCTGCAAGCCCAGTTTGACGCCGAAACGTTCGGCTATCTCAGCGAAGAGACTCACCAGGGGACGGAGCCTTTGCCCCAGGATTGGGTCTGGATCATCGATCCTTTGGATGGCACTCGGGATTTTATCGACAAAACCGGGGAGTACGCCCTCCACATCGCCCTGGCTTACCGTCAGCGCCCGGTTTTAGCCGCGGTGGGAATCCCGGAAACCAACCAGATCTATTTCGCCGCCCAGGGTCAGGGCTGTTTTCGGGAAACCGCGGACGGAGAAGTGACCCCCGTCCGAGTGGAACCCCGTTCCCAGGGAGAAGACTTAACCCTGGTCGTCAGTCGCACCCACCGAGACCAACGGTTCCAAGACCTAATCGACCGGCTCCCCTTCGGCGCTCGCCACTATGTGGGCAGTGTGGGCTGTAAGATTGCGGCGATTTTGACCGGGCAAGCGGATATCTATATATCTCTCTCTGGCAAATCCGCGGCCAAGGACTGGGATTTTGCGGCGCCGGAGTTGATTTTGACGGAAGCCGGGGGAGAGTTTAGCTACTTTGACGGCTCTCCGGTATTGTACAACCGGGGGGATGTCCGTCAGTGGGGAGGCATTCTGGCCAGCAACGGCTCCGCCCATGCGGCGCTCTGCGCCCAATCCGTCGCTATTTTGGCGGAACTAGACGTTTAGGGGTCGGGGGGGGAGCCCGGCCGATTTTAGCCGGGAGTTAACCCAAGCTTAAGGAAGTACGCTAAACTAGGTAGCGGGCTACGGCTTCTATTAACCCCCCTAACGCTATCCTTGTATTTGTTTTTATTATTTCTTCCTTATTCTTCTTGAATTAGACCTATGCGTAAAGTCTCCTAAGTCCGTCTTAAGTTTATTTTTAAATTTTATCTTTCCCTATCTGTTTGCTTTTCCATCGGCGCTGTTTTTTTATTCACTTAAGTTAAAAACAACGGCGCTGGCGATAATCGAAACA
The DNA here is from genome assembly GCA_016471375.1 of Cyanobacteria bacterium RI_101. Lineage (GTDB taxonomy): Bacteria > Cyanobacteriota > Cyanobacteriia > Cyanobacteriales > Microcystaceae > Synechocystis. The sequence continues at coordinate 24,127 of WGLZ01000063.1, read as the reverse complement.
AGACTTTGATGGCGTTACCCTAAAAAGAGAAACGATCCCGGTCAAGTCGTCTTCAACTTACTGGCTTTTCTCAAGGCTTGGCAATTTCTCAAGGCTTGCCAACGAGAAATAGTTTCCTCGTTAGATTTTAACGCTAGCTAGCCTAGACAGTTTAATCCTAAAAACTATCCCTTATTTTACTGTTATATGAATCCCGCTAATAGCTTTCCTTTTCACAAGGAACGCCTATCTATTTTTGTAGATGGGAATAATATGTTTTACGCTCAACAAAAAAATGGTTGGTTCTTTGACCCCCGCCGGGTTTTAGAGTATTTTACCGACGATCCCCACATCAGCCTGATTAACGCCTTTTGGTATACCGGCCTTAAGGATTCCCAAGATCAGCGGGGTTTTCGGGACGCCTTGATTAGCTTGGGCTACACCGTTCGCACTAAGATCCTCAAGGAATACTACGACGACAGTTCCGGGCGCTATTCCCAAAAGGCCAATTTAGATATTGAAATCGTCGTCGATATGTTTAACACCGTCGATCAATACGACCGGGTCATTCTCTTCAGCGGCGACGGCGACTTTGAGCGAGCCATTGAACTTTTGCGCTCTAAAAATACCCACATTACCGTGGTTTCGACGGAGGGAATGATTGCCCGAGAACTCCGCAACGCCACGGATCGCTACATCGACCTCAACGATATTCGCCATCGCATTGAAAAAAGCGACCACTAATCTTAGCTAGCCATGTTCCCGGACACTATTCTTTTTTATAAACCCTACGGCGTCCTCTGCCAATTTACCGATCCCGACCAGCGGCGCTCTACCCTCAAGGACTTTATTCCCATCCCGGATCTCTACCCCGTCGGACGCCTCGATTTCGACAGCGAGGGGCTGTTGCTCCTCACCCGCCAGGGGCGCTTGCAACACCGCCTAGCCCATCCCCGTTTCGCCCAGCCCAGAACCTATTGGGCGCAGGTGGAAGGGAGTCCCCAGGAGTCCGGTCTCCAACCCCTGCGGGAAGGCGTTTTGATCCAAAATTATCGTACTCGCCCCGCCCAGGTTCGCCTGCTTGACCCGGCGCCGGAGGTTCCCCCCCGAGATCCCCCCATCCGCTATCGAAAAACCGTCCCTACCGCCTGGCTAGAACTCGTCCTCACCGAGGGTAAAAATCGGCAAGTCCGCCGTATGAGCGCCGCGGTTGGCTTTCCGACCCTGCGCTTGATTCGAGTCGCCCATCGGGTTAGCTCCGATTTGGAACTCAATCTTGAGGAACTCCCGCCGGGAGAATGGCGAGCGTTGACAGAACAGGAAAATGTTCAGTTAACCCGTTTAGCTTTTTGACCGAGAGGGCTATTAAGGATTCCGTCTATCGAAGGGCCAAAGGATGACGGCGCTTTTGGCTTAACAAGCTCCTAAAGCAGATCCCGGACGTCCGTCACCCGCCCCGTCACCGCCGCCGCGACCACCATGGCGGGACTCATCAGTAAGGTGCGACCGGAGGCCGACCCCTGGCGCCCTTTAAAGTTGCGGTTAGAAGAGGAGGCGCTGATTTGGGAGCCTTCCAGTTTGTCGGGATTCATGGCCAGGCACATGGAGCATCCCGCTTCCCGCCATTCAAAGCCCGCGGCTTGGAAAATTTGGTCTAATCCCAACGCCTCCGCCTGGCGCTTGACCTGCTCCGAGCCGGGCACAATAAAGGCTTTCACCCCCGGCGCCACCCGGCGTCCTTTGGCCACCCGGGCCGCTTCCTGTAGATCGCTGAGGCGTCCGTTGGTGCAACTACCGACAAAACAAACGTCGACGGGAGCGCCGAGGAGGGGTTGGCCCGGTTGGAGTCGCATGTAGGCGTAGGCTTCCTCTGCTAGATCCTGTTCGCCGGGGGGCAAGCTCTCTAGGGTGGGCAGGATTTCCGTAACGCCGACGCCCTGACCGGGGGTAATGCCCCAGGTGACGGTGGGTTCAATCTCTTCCGCCCGAAAGGTCACCACATCGTCGTAAACCGCGTCCGAGTCGCTGGCTAAACTGCGCCACCAGGCGACGGCCTTGTCCCAATCGGCGCCCTGGGGCGCAAACTCCCGGCCCTGAAGATAGTCAAAGGTGGTCTGGTCGGGATTGACGTAGCCGCACCGAGCGCCGCCTTCGATGGACATATTGCAAACCGTCATCCGCTCCTCCATAGTCATTGCGTCAAAGGCACTGCCTCCGTATTCGTAGGCGTAGCCCACGCCGCCCTTAACCCCCAATTTGCGAATTAGGTGCAGAACCAAGTCCTTGGCGTAAACGCCGGGGGGCAATTCCCCGTTCACTTCCACGCGACGCACCTTCAGTTTATTCAGCGCCAAGGTCTGGGTGGCGAGAACGTCCCGCACTTGAGACGTGCCAATGCCAAAGGCAATGGCGCCAAAAGCGCCGTGGGTGGAGGTGTGGGAGTCGCCGCAGGCGATGGTCATGCCCGGTTGGGTTAAACCCTGTTCCGGGGCGATGACGTGGACGATGCCTTGTTTGCCGGAGCCGATATTATAAAAACGAATATTATTTTCCCGAGTATTTTTTTCTAACTCCGCCATCATCTGTTCCGCCAGGTCGTCGGCAAAGGGCCGGGTCTGCCGATCCGTGGGCACGATATGATCCACCGTGGCCACCGTCCGTTGGGGATAGCGCACCGCCAGCCCCCGCTCCCGTAGCATGGCGAAGGCCTGGGGGCTGGTGACTTCGTGGATTAGGTGGAGGCCGATAAAGAGTTGGGTTTGGCCCGAGGGGAGGGTTTGAACCGTGTGGAGATCCCACACTTTATCGAAGAGGGTGCCGGCGCTCATGGGGACAGGGGAAGAATATGAAATTGACAGTAGCCATTTTACTGATTTTGGCGAGCCGCCGCGCCGTTTCTGTCACAGCGCCGCCATTCTAGGCGCCCTTTGATAAACTTTCTTTAAGATCGGCGCCGTCATCCCGGCAAACGTCCCCGACCCGCGTAAAATGTAAACTTAAGTTTTTGACTTTGATCCCCCTCTATCCTAAAGGAGAACTCAATTCCGATGACTGAATACACCCAAGTCGTCAAACCCTACAATGACGACCCCTTTACCGGGAATCTCTCTACCCCCATTTCCGACTCGGACTTCACCCGGGCTTTTATCGGCAATCTCCCCGCCTACCGCAAAGGTCTTTCCCCCATCCTCCGGGGTCTGGAAGTGGGCATGGCCCACGGCTATTTCCTGATGGGCCCCTGGACGAAACTGGGGCCCCTGCGGGATAGCGACAACCCGGCGCTGGGGGGTCTCATCGGCGCCCTCGCTCTGATCCTCGTCGCCACCGCGGCGCTGAGTAGCTATGGTCTGGTCTCCTTCCAGGGCGAGTCCAGCGACAAAGACTCCCTGCAATCCGCCGAAGGCTGGAGCCAATTTTCCGCGGGCTTCTTCGTCGGCGGCATGGGCGGCGCTTTTGTGGCCTATTTCCTGCTGGAAAATATCGCTGTGGTGGATAGCATCTTCCGGGGCTTAGTCAACTAGACGCTCCCCCTTATCTTTAGCAAAATTCCTTTTTCTTGACCTTATTCTTTAGGAGAATTATCGCCATGACCGGAGCTTACGCCGCTTCCTATCTGCCTTGGATTCTGATTCCCATCGTGGGTTGGCTCTTCCCCGCCGTCGCTATGGGTCTTCTCTTTATCCACATCGAAAGCGAAGCCTAGGCGCTTTGTTTTTCGTTGATGAACTCGCCCCCCGGTCTTACGATTGGGGGGGTTTGCGTCTTGAACATAAAATCTAACACTTTATTTCAGTTCCGCTTGACCGAAAGATTAAAAAGTGGTAGATTATGCCTAATAACTAGAAATAGCTTATTTTTGACCTGTTATGGCGGCATTGGCTGAGTTGAGCGACAAGAGCAATCGAGGGCTGAGCGTAGCCGAAGCCCGACTTTTATAAGTGGTCAACAAAAGCTTAATAAATATTTATAGCGATATTCTCTCGACTAAGGGACATTCTTGGCCGGTCTGACCCTCACCCTCCTTCGACAAGCTCAGGAACCGGGGAGAGGGACTTAAAACCTAGATATAAACAGGGTTTTGGCTCCCCTTCTCCCAGAATTGGGAGAAGGGGCTGGGGGATGAGGGCTAACAAACGTCGTTCTCACCCGTCCGCAAATCCATATAAAGGAGCGCAAAAATACAAAAACTATAAATTGGCATTGTTGACATTCAAGAAAAATTACGGGATAACGTATATAAAAATGAAGAACAGATTCGGCTCTTTTGGGTTTATTCTGCTTGACATGATCTCACAATTATGAAGTAGCCCCTGTAAAATACCAAAACATTCTTTGAACTGGATACCCTCGCCAGCTTCCACCCTCAGACGTTTTAATATTACGGCGCCCGATCTACCCATATATTGGCCTATTCGCGGAGAGAGCCAAACAGCCGCTTAACGCCGCCGACGGGGAGGAGAACGGAATCCGCTACACTGGGGGAGCTAATCCTTAACGCGTAAATTTGCGGGACATTCGATGGGATTTTTGCTTTGGCCCCTGCTGTCATGCCTTGCCCTTATTTTTGCGGATAGCGGCGTTAGTCCCGCCGCGGCGGCGCCGATTTTGGCCCCCCCGCCTCCCCCCGCCACAACCAAAGAACTGAACGATCCTCTAGATCCGACCCGTTTTCCCCCGGACGCCCTGATTCCGGCCAATGTCCCCCTCTCTACCTTCCAGCGCCGGCGCTTGACGGAGGATTTAGAGCGTTTACACCAGCAGGGCCTCGCGCTTTCCCAACAGGGACAATGGGACGAAGCCTTTAGCGTTTGGTACCGGGAACTGCGGGGCCGCCAAACCCTAGGAGCTTTAGCGGAAATCGAAGCCTTGGGGCGGGTGGGAAGTATCGCCTGGGAAAATAGTCGCCAGGACGACCTGGGGGTTATCAGTCGCCGGTTAGAAACGGTGAAAAGTAACGAAGAAAAAGGCGGGCGCTTAAACCCGGAAATCCTAACGGCGCTGGCCCGGGCCTATCAGCAGATGCGAAACTTAGACGCGGCTATCGCCTACTACCAAACCTTAAGGCTCGAAGCCCAACAGGCTCGGGACGACGCGCGAGAGACTCGGATTTTAACCATCCTCGGCGAGCTTTACCTAGCGAAATTTGACTACCCCCGAGCCGGGGAAATTTACGAGCCGCTTCTAGACCGGGCGAGAGCCAGTCAAAATCGTTATTTAGAAGGGCTATACCTAGAAAAATTGGCCGAAATTTATAACAAGTCCGCCCAGCTTGAAAACGCGGTTCGGATTAAAGAAGACCTCGCCCAAAGTTATATCCAGTCCCAACAAATCGAGCGCCTACCGGATTTGAAGATCGCCCTCGGGAACGACTATCGCGCCCTGAAGGAAACGGAAAAAGCCAGTAAAAATTACCAAGAAGCCTACAGTCTCGGCTGGTCTTTGCAACAGTACGGCGCCGCTAGTTTGGCGCTCAGTCAACTGGCGGATCTGTACAACGCCAGCGGTCAAGCCAATTACGCCCTCCAAATTTACCAGCGCCTCCTGCGGGTGGAGCGACAATCCTATAATTACTACGGACTGATGCAAACCTACGAAAAAATCGCTCGTCTCTACCTCCAAGCTCGCCAATACGACCCGGCGCTGAGCGCCTATCAGCAATCCCTGTCCTTAGCTCGCTCCCTTAAATACGCCGAACAAGAAACCCGATTACTGAACGAAATTCAGCAAGTTCAGCGACAACGGAACCCGGCGCCCCAGTGAAAAAATGCCGCCTGTGGTCAAACGCGACGGGGATCGCTATCTTGTCTGATATCTCTCCTCCTCTCTGAAAGATTATCCGGTCAAACCTATGCAAGGACTCTGGCTTGAAGAGCAAACCCTCAGCTTCCGCGCCGATCTGCCCCAACCCGAAGCGCCAACCGGAGAGGCGCTGGTGCGCGTGTTAAGGGCGGGGATTTGTAATACGGACTTAGAACTTCTGCGGGGTTATTATCCCTACCGGGGGATTCCGGGCCACGAATTTGTCGGGGAAGTGACGGACGGCCCGGAGGAATTGCTGGGGCGCCGGGTCGCGGGGGAAATTAACGCCGTCTGCGGTCAGTGTCGTTTTTGCCGGGCAGGACTGTCGAACCACTGCGAGCGCCGCACCGTTTTGGGCATTGTGAACCGGAACGGCGCCTTTGGCGAATACCTGACTCTCCCCGCGGCCAATTTGCATCTTGTGCCGGACTCCGTCAGCGCCGAGGCGGCCACTTTTACGGAACCTCTAGCGGCGGCCCTGCAAATCCAAACCCAAGTCAACATTACGCCCCAAACTCGGGTTTTAGTGGCGGGGGACGGCAAGCTGGGGCAACTCATCGCCCAGACCTTGGCCTTAACGGGTTGCGAACTCTGGGTGGTCGGGCGTCATCCCGCTAAGTTGGCCCGCCTTGCGGATTTTGGGATCGCCACCGCTCTGGTTCAGGAGTCGGCGCTGGGGGGTTTTGACGTCGCCGTGGAATGTACTGGCAACCCGGAGGGTTTAGCCCTAGCCCTAGATTGTCTGCGACCCAGGGGAACTCTAGTTCTTAAAAGCACCTACGCCGGTCGGGTGAGCTTGAATATGGCCCCTATTGTCGTCAATGAAATTACCCTAGTGGGTTCCCGTTGCGGCCCCTTCGCCCCGGCTCTGCGACTGCTGGAGACCGGAAAAATTCGGACGGAGGATTTAGTGGAAGCGGTTTATCCCCTAGAGGCGGGGTTGGAAGCCTTTGCCCAGGCCCAAAAGCGGGGGGCGCTGAAAATTTTGCTGAACATGGAGGGGTAAAGAGGATCATGGGTCAAATCCTCGTCGCTGTTCGTTTTGGTCTAACCTTATAGCGGTATTCTCTCGGCTGAGGGACATTCTTGCCCGGTCTGACCCTCACCCTTCAATCCCTCTCCTAAAGAGGAAGAGGGCTGGTTGACTGACAAAACTAATCGGCGGCATAGCAGTACGTGTAAATTTTAAACTCGATGGCCCAAAACTCGCCATTGAGGCTGTTGTGGTCAAAGGCAAGATTCACGAGGCCATACCACTCGCCTTTTTCGGTGTGAATAAAGCCCCGGTCAGCGAGCACAACCACCTTCACCCCGTGAGGCAATCGATGGGCGGCTTGGTGAAGCATCTCCCGATACTCACTGAAGGCAACCGAAGCGCTGCGGCGCTTGAGCTCCCGCCAGATCACCGGTAACGCCCGACCTCGATGCACCATACTAACCGGGGCAGAGGTTTTCCAACTCGCCGATTTAATCTCGATCTTAACCCCGCAAAACCCACCCTAACAGTAACCCTAAACCCCCGAAACGAACCGCTTGCCAAAAGGCCTCGCCGACAATGCCCCGCCGGAGACCCTGCCACAAGAGTTCCTGTAGGCGCTCCTCCCCCAAAAGCTCGCTCTCTAGGGACAGTTGAATCTCCGAGAGTTCCTCCTCCAGGCGCCGGAGTTCCGCCCCTAGCGCCGGGGACTGGGCGGCCTGCCACTGGGCTTCTAGCTCCTGACGGTGTTGCTGGAGTTGACTTTGTTTCTGCTGAGCCGCCTCTACCTGGGCCGCCCGAACTTTAAATTGGGCGAGGCGAGTTTCCAAGGTCTGGAGCGCCTCTTGCCAAGGAGCGGGCTGGGGCTGAGACTCTGGGAGAGGATTATCCATAGAAAAGAACGCGGATTAAGGACGGATCAGAGACAACGGCGCCCGGAAATGGGTCGGCGCCGCCTTTCTTGTTATTCGTCGTCATCCCTCGGCAACAAACTTTGAAAGGCATAAATTAGGATCGAAACCTTGTAGGTTAAAAAGCCGAGGAAAATGGGTAAGATCTGAAGATTTTCCCGACGGGCCGCCACAATAATCAAACCGGCGAAGAGCGCCAAGCCCTTGACCCCGGCCCGACCGCCCCCGGCGCCGATTTTTTCCACGTCCCGGGCCAATAGTTTGAGATAAACCAAGCCCCCGGCGGCGCCGAGGAGATAATTGAGCGCCACCGCCGCCGCATAGGCCCACCAGACGCAGGCGAAAATGACCAGCGCCGCGGCGCCCGTCCAGAGCAACAAACGGCGCTGGAGGGCATAGTATTCATCCATGCCAGTATTTACGGGCGGCGCAGAGGTTTCTAGAGGAGAAGAAGACATATCAACCTTAACCGCCGTATTGCCAACCGGTGCTTTCCAACAGTAGCGGCTCTCCCTCCCGATACACCTCGGCGCCGATAACCTCCGCCACATAGACAATGTGGTCGCCTTTTTCGACCCGGCCTAGAACTCGGCATTCCACGTAGCCCAGACAATCCTTTAACACCGGGCAACCCGTCGCCGGCGCTAAGTCCGACTCAATGTCTTCAAATTTATCCCCCACCCGGCGCTTGGGCTTAAAAAATTGAGCGGCCACCTCTTTTTGCCCCGCTTCTAGGAAACTGAGGGCGAAGACCCCGCTATTTTGAATCATGGCCTGGGAGCTGGAATCGGCCCGGACGCAATTCACCAGCAGGGGCGGCTCAAAGGAAGCCTGCATCACCCAACTGGCGGTAAAGCCATTCAGTTCCTCGCCGTCTTTGACGCCGCAAACGAAGAGACCGTGGGGAATTTTACGCAAGAGGGTTTTTTTAGCTTGTTCGTTGAGCACGGGGTTAAGAGTCTCCTAAGGGGAACGGCAAGTGGGTTAAACTGATTGTCCGAGCGACATTTTCCGATTATACCCAGTTCTTCCATGTCTCCCCAGCGCCTTGCCCTGCCTTTAATCCTCTTTGCGCCGTTGTTTTTTCCGCAACCGTTGCTAGCCCAAGACGCCAAAACCATTAGCGGCGCCGCCAAGGTCTATTGTCAGGCGCTGAAACAGGGCCAATCCCCCGCCCAGGCCCAGGACGCCTCTCGGGAATATATCCAGGACAATCTTCCCAAAGGGACTATCCCCAATCCTTTCCAAATTCGCCAACAGGTGAGGACGGAAGTTCTGAAGCAGTGCCCCCAACAGGCCCAAAAGCCCGACTAAATATCTCAACGCGCTCCATCGTTTGGGTCAATCTGGCAACCAAGCGGGGGATGCGATCAGGGCGCCCAACGGGGGCGGATACCCCCTAAAACCAGTTCTCGCAATTCCCCCGCTCCCCGCTGACCCCGTGGCGGCGTCAACAGCCAGAGACGTCCCCCCGTCACCGCTTCCCCAGAGCTGGAGCTAAGACTGGTGTCGTCCATATCGGCGCTGACGAGGGTCTGGTCAAAGAGAATCCCCAAACCATCGGGAGCGAGACTCACTTTAATGTCTCGGTAATCCGGCAGAGCCACCAGGGGGCGGATTTTCCCGGATTGGAGGTCGATTTCCGCAAAATAGGGCTGTTCTTGGTAGGTTTCCCCCGGAATTAAGTGGGTGAGGAGACAATAGAGGCGCCGGTTGCCGCCGGTAAATTCGCAGTGGAGGATGGAGCCTTCCGTGTTCAACAGTTCCCGTTGAGCGCCGGTGTTATTCACGTAAAACAGAGAACGTTGGTAGCGTTTCTGGGCGTTATCCGTATTAAAGTTGACCACCGCCGCCGCGGTTCCGTCCGGGGAAAAATTGAGGAGTTGCCCAAACTTGGGGAGAAAATCGAGGGGTTTCGCCTCCGGTTGGAGCGGTAAAATACTGATGCCCTCTCCCCGAGCCACCGCTAAGCTCTGGCCGTCCGGCGCGATTTTAAAATCCCCTCCCATCACCTTCAAACGCCGGGGTTCCTGATTTTCGGAGATCATCCAGAGATCGAAGTCCGCCGGATTTTCCCGATTGACCCGTTGAACGACGATGGTTTTGCCGTCCCGAGAGAGGTCGAATTGATTGTTTTGAAAGCCTTGATTATCCAAGACTAATTCCGGCGGGGGCAGTTCGGCGCCGGTTAGAGTATCCGGGATCGGCGCTCGATAGAGTTGTAGTTGCCGTAGCCCCTCAAAACCCAATTGACTGTCGGCGGCGGAAAAGAGCAAAGCGTCTCCCTGGGGGTAAAAACGAAAGTCGATGACGGTTAAATTGGGCGGCGTCAGGACAATCTTTTGATTCCGGGTCAGGTTTTGATAGACGACTCGCCCCTGCTCGGCGCCGCTAGCGCCGATATAGGCGAAGGCTTGATCCCGGCTTTGAAATTGAGCCTCGAAGGGCGCTAGAGTCCCGGCGCCTCGGTAGGCCCGGGCTTGTTCTAAATTGAGGCGGAACTTTTGTCCGTAGGGAATCGGCTCCTCCAGGGTGAAAGCTAGACGGCGCCCCACCCAACTCATTTTGCCCCCTAGGGGCGGCGTAATTTGCAGGCGCTTTTCCACTTCCTTTTGATCCATGGCCCGGTCGAAGGTCAGGATAAAAGCCCGGTCTTCGGCGCCGAGGACGCGGTCTTGCCAAGTAAAACTCTCTACCCGAGGGGGATTGGCTAACCAACAAGTTTGATTGTTTTGACAGGCGAGATGCCCTCCGCCGAGGACGGCCATCACTAGGCCCAAAACGCCCATGAAACCGACGGATAAGCGATCTAGGGGTTGGGAGAAGTCGGGAGCGAACATAGCGATTAATAACTATAGGGGTCGGCCGGAGTGGGAATGGGTTTAATGCTTTGAGCCTCCAGAACCAGTTGGCGTTTTTCTCGGTTCTGAGTTTGTTGAGTCTGGCTATTAATCGGCAGGGTTTCCGTAATCATTCGCCCTTGCACCTCCAGCCAACTGTCCTGGGGGTATTGGGCCCGGGGCCCCGCTAACTTCACCGGCAGGGCTACCGGATAGACGTCCACCGCGCAACAAGTGAGAATAAAACGACTGAGAAGGAGGTAATTGTCCCCCAATTCCGGCGGATAAACCACAAAACCCGTTACTTTGGCTTGTTGCCCCTGGTAAGCGTCCGGCTCCGGGTAGGCGTTGAGGGTGCGAATCCAGTCCACCAAGGAACGGTCTTCCGGTTTGACTTGACTCGCGAAACTGACGGTTTGCAGTTGGGTGGCCGGTAAGGTGTTGCTAATGCCCCGTTGCAAAGCCATTTGGCTGGTAAAGACCGTGGGGGGAATCACGAAGCCGGCGACCGCGGCGAGGAGCAGTAAACTACTCCCTAACCCCAGGGGTAAAACCGTCTGATGGCCGGCGCTGTCCCGGACTTGGCCCCCGTATTTCCACCAGCGCCGCCCGCATTGAAAAAGCCGCAGAGCGCCCAGAGCCAGCAGAACTAAGCCCGTGACGGTCACTAAACCAAAATAGTTGGGATGAATGAGGAGATTAAGTTGGCCCCGTTGGGAGTAATAGAGTAATAACACTCCCCAGGCGAAAATACCGAGGCCGTCCAGACTGGAGAGAAGCGCCGGCCAGCGCCGGGGAGAAAGGGGGGAGGAAGTCATGAGAACTTTAACAAAACAGAGGTTTTAGAAAAAAGTCAAAAAAGTACAGAAAGTCCTTGTCAAGGGAAGCATTATCGCTAAAATGGGGAGTACGTTTAGGATTCTCCCGCAGAAAAGCGTCTTTAAGACCGCCAACCGCCGGATCTATCCCCGTCCGACTCTACGACCTTATCATCTCAGACACCATAGCTGTGAGGACTCCTATTTATGCTTAAGCTCTCCGCTCTACCGCTGGGTCTCCTGGCCGCGGGTTTGACCCTTGCCCTCGCCCCCCAGGCTGACGCCTATCAATTTAACTTTCTCGACGAACGGCAAGTGGGCGACACTTTTGACTGGCGTTTTGAATTTGTTAGCGAAGACGCCGCGGATCAAGTCAAAAGTGGCGACGAACTCCGCATTGAAGGTTTTGAGGGGGTCACCAATGTCTCCACGACCCGCCCCCGGAACGGCACTAATGTTTTGGACGCCCGGGAGGGCTTTGTCGCCACAGGGTTTACCAACACCTCCGCGACGTATAACGTCTCGCCGGACGTGGACGTCAATTTCCCGGCTCCCCTGACCTACCAGACTTTCACCGTGCGGGCCACTAGCGTTCCCACCGGAATTGTCCAAGCCTTTTATAACGGGCAACCCCTCGATCCCACCGTGGTTCCCGAACCCTTAACCATCATCGGTTCCCTAGCGGCTCTCGGCTTCGGCGCCTACGGTCAGCGTCAATTTAACCGGCGCTCCCAGGCGGAAGCGGAGACGGCGGAAACGGAAGCCTAGTCACTCCGCCCGGCCATAGCGGGCGCGGAAATTTTCCCGGGGATAACGTTCCTTCATTTGCCAGGCCCAAAGTTGATCCCCTAAGGAAAAGTGCCACCATTCCCCTGGATGACGTAGAAAACCGGCGCCGGTCATGACCCGATTTAAAAGCTCCCGGTTGGCCCGGAACAGGGAAGCTTTCGGGTCGGCGGATTGGTCGTAATAATCGGGGCGAGAGCGGGGGGACAATTCGTCAATTTCTCCGCCCATCTCTACGACTTGATCCGCCTCGTCCGTCAGCGTCAAATCGACGGCGGCGCCGGTGCTGTGGGGCGGCGGCGTTAGGGGATCGAGGCTGGGAAGCGCCCAAATGGTATAAACTTCCGCTAGAATCTCCTCCCTTTGAGCGGCGCCGAGCGCCGAAGGGTCTAGTCCGTCCCGCTCAAGAATTTGCCGAAACGTATAGTCCACCATAAATTGTTGCGCCGCCACAGGGCGATAGGCGTCGAAGATCCGTAGTTTCCACCCCGGTTTTTCTTGGCTTAGGGCTGACTGCGCTTGGGACAGCGCCGCTAGGACGCCGGAGCGAAGGACGTAGGGCGACTGCCCCCCATAATCGGCGCCGAGTTGTTGGTAAGGGGGAGGAAGAGTCAGTTGAACCAGAGGGCAATCAATGGGAACCAGGGGTTCGCCGCAGTCTTGGATGGGAATTTGCAGATAGGGCTTGACGTTCACGAAGATTCTCAAGGATTGAGTTAAGCGACTATCCTAATGGAGAATCGGGCTGGGATGACCCGAATCGGGTCGGGGAGGAAGAACCCGCCTCTCCCTAGGGGCATGAAGAGCGGGTATGGCCTTGCGGTTTGAGTCGGTTAGGATTACAGAGGCCCTCTACGACCGCGATATGCTTTCCTCTCTCTTCCCTTGGCTTTTAGCCCAGATCCCCCTAGCGCCGATTCCCATTCCAGTGACGCCGCCGCCCATACTCGCGCCAGTGCCTCCGCCGGCTATGGAGGGGGTTCCCCAGGAAATTCGAGTTTCCCAACCCGTGCGTCCCTTGCCGGGGGGGTTAGACCAGATACCCGTATTGAATAGTAATAACCCAGAACTTATTTTCAACGAAGGGATTATCCTCTCCACTTTTCCCTCCATCGGTATGGGCAGTCCCTACGCCCACTTAAACTACGCGTTCCGGGGTCGCTTTGACGTTTTCGCCCACCATGTCGTTCAGGCCTCCCCGGAGGGGCGAACCCTTTATCTAGCTATTTTGCTTTTTAACGACGGTAAGGCGCCGGCTCAAGTCGATATTCTTCAGGGCGCGAGTTCTTTGACCTCCCCTGACGCCCTGTTTATCGATCTACCGCCTCAAGTAGAGAATCCCCAAGGCTCCCTTTTTTCGGGGCCGGGCAGTCGAGTAACGGGGGATGTGCTTCGGGGGAAACGCTACCCCGCTTTCCCCCCTCAGATTTCGATTCCTCCCGGAGAAAGCTATCTCCTCATTAACCAACCCCTGCCGGTGAACTACCGCCCCGATCCCGCCGTTCCGCCCCCCCTAAAATTGCCCCGGAATGGTTTTTCCGGCTATTGGCGCTTGCAAACGAACCAGCCCCTTTTCGGCGCCAGTCTAGCGATGTACGCCCCGAGGGATAGTTGGGGCCAAGAGCGCCCCCCCACCTTAGCGGAATGGCAAACCTTACTACGAACCAGCGCCTTAATGACGCCTAGAGACCGGATTCCCCGCAATAGCCAACGGCGGATCTATAGCCGGGTCGCCGGGGTCTCCCAGGGATCGGTCTGGCGGGCGACCCTGGCCGACGCCGGTAGTCAACAGTTGCGCGTTCCCGCGCCGGGTCAAGCCTTTTCCTACCCCATTAGCACGTTGGAAGGCGGACGCCTAGGGACGGGTCAAAATCAATCGGCGCCGATGCTCAAACGCTACCCCGACACAGCCTACGAATCCCATGGCAACTATGGAGTGCAATACAGTCTAAATTTACCGCTCTACAATCCCACTGGCCGACCCCAACGGGTTAGCTTGAGCATTGAAACCCCCCTCAAATTCAATGATCCGGCGCCGGAGTTGCGTTTCCTAGAGCCGACGGCTAAAAATGTCCATTTCCGGGGCACGGTGCAATTTCGTTACGCCGACGACCAAAAAACGCCCCAAAATCGCTATTTTCACCTCGTGCAACGACGGGGGCAACGGGGAGAAGATTTAATTACTCTGACCCTACAACCCGGAGAAACCCGGGCCGTGCAGGTGGATTTACTTTATCCCCCCGACGCGACGCCGCCCCAACTGCTGACCGTCCGCTCGGCGCTTTAGTCGCAACCAAAGCCTCGCACCCAGCGCCGGTTGAGGGCCAAATCGAGGAGGGAGCGGGCGGCGCCGAAACCGAGGACGCTTTCTAGGCAAATCCAAGCCAAAAAGGGGCCGGAGTGGCTCGGAGCGGCTAACGCTTGCAGATAACCGGCGCTCCGCACTAGGGCGAAGGCCAACACCGCGCCGTCCCGTAGATGGGGATTGCCGTCGCCCCGGACAATATAACGGTAGGTGACGCCGAAGAGAAAACCGCTCAGGAGGAAACCGGCGGCGCTCCAGAGGGTCGGCGCTTCCGCCGGAAAACGGAAAACGCCCTGAAGAGTCAGGGACAACCCGCCCGTTAACCCCAAAACCAGCGCCGCCAAAGCCCCGGCTTTCAAAGACTCCAACCGTTCCCGCGCCGTGATTTCCATCTACCTCAGTCCTGTGCAAACCGACCCCAATAGACCTATCATAGTTTTGCTATCGATTCCCCTTTGAGTCCGTCTTTAACACACGATTATGGATATTTTGACATTCGGTTGGGTCAGCGTCCTCGCCCTCTTCACCTGGTCCATCGCCATGGTGGTCTGGGGTCGCAACGGTTTCTAGTCCTAGGATCTCAATCGCCGTGGACGCTACCGCTACGCCTTTATTAAACACGCTTTTTCTAGTCGCCCTGGTTCTCTTGGCGCTCGTCAGCGGCGGCATCCTTTACCTCACCGCCCTGGAATGGCGAGACCGGCGCCGTCAAGACCGGGATCGTAAGTTGGGAGGCTAAGGGGGTGTTTGACCAACCTCCAGCGCTCTCCTCGAATCCCCCTAAATCCCCCTGGGTCAGGGGGACTTTGAGCCTTTTTCCCTCCTTTCTAAGGGGGGTTAGGGGGGATCTCGGGGCTTTATTTCGCTGGGGGACGGTTTTCATCGTAACCCTAGGCCTAGTTTTAGGTTTTGCTGTCTTTCAGGTCGGCGCCCAAGTCAGCCCGGAAATCTCGATCGTCGCCGCCGGGGATATCGCCTGTTCCCCGGAGGATCCCGGTTTTAACGACGGCAAGGGCCGGGGCGACCGTTGCCAGATGGCGGCCACCGCTAACCTGATCAGTCGAAGCAAACCCCAGGCGGTTTTGGCGCTGGGAGACAACCAGTATGAGCGGGGGGAACTGGATTTTTTTCGGCGCTCCTACGCTTTGTCCTGGGGCAAATACAAAGCCATCACTTACCCCGTTCCCGGCAATCATGAATACTACACTCCCGGCGCCCAGGGTTACTACGACTATTTCGGCGCTCGGGCGGGCAAGCGGGATCAGGGCTATTACAGTTTTGATCTGGGGAACTGGCATCTGGTCGCCCTCAATTCCAACTGCGATGCCATCGGCGGTTGCGGCGCCGGCTCTCCCCAGGAGCGGTGGTTAAAACGGGATCTTCAGACCAATAAAAAGACCTGTACCCTCGCCTTTTGGCACCATCCCCGCTTTTCTTCCGGCGTCCACGGCAATAACCCCGAGTTAGCGGCGCTGTGGCAAGATTTATACGAAGCGAAGGCGGAGTTAGCGCTGTCGGGTCATGACCACGACTACGAGCGCTTCGCCCCCCAGGGCGTCCGGGGACAGTTGGAACCCTCTCGGGGAATCCGTCAGTTTGTAGCCGGCGCCGGGGGCAAGAGTTTATACCCCTTCAAAACGACCCGGCCTAACAGCGAGGTTAGGCTGGATAAGACTTACGGGATTTTGGAACTGAAGCTCAAACCCCAGGGTTATCGTTGGCGCTATCTGGCGCTACCGGGGGGAGAGGTTCGGGATCAGGGTCAGGGAACCTGTTGGTAAGATGAGCGCCGATGACATTTATATGGCCCGTTGCCTCGACCTGGCCCGCCAGGGGTTGGGAAAAACGGCGCCGAATCCCCTAGTGGGTTCCGTGATTGTTAAAAATGGGCAAATTGTTGGGGAGGGCTACCATCCCCAGGCGGGACAACCCCACGCCGAAATTTTCGCCCTCCGTCAGGCGGGCGCGTTAGCTCGGGGCGGAATCCTCTACGTTAACCTCGAACCCTGTAACCATCAGGGCCGGACGCCCCCCTGCACCGAAGCCATTATTGCGGCCGGGATTCAACGGGTGGTAGCGGGGATGATCGACCCCAATCCCCTTGTTTCTGGTCAGGGAATCCAGCGCCTCCGGCAAGCCGGTTTGGAGGTAACGGTAGGGGTCATGGAAAGGGAGTGCCGGCGCCTGAATCGAGCCTTTAGCCATCGGGTAACCCAGCGCCGTCCCTGGGGGATTTATAAATACGCCATGACCCTAGACGGCAAAATCGCCGCCAGTTCCGGCCACAGCGCCTGGGTGACGGGGGAACTGGCCCGCCAGCGAGTCCATCGACTGCGGGGAGAGTGCGAAGCGGTGATCGTGGGGGGACAAACCCTCCGTCGGGATAATCCCCGCCTCACCAGCCACGGTCAGGGCGTTAAAGATCCCCTACGGACGGTGTTGAGTCGCGGTTTAGACTTGCCCCAGGAAGCGAACCTTTGGGATCAAACTTTGGCCCCGACTTTGGTGGTTACGGAAACCGGCGCCGATGAAGCCATGAGAGCGCGTTTAGAAGCCTTGGGGGTGGAAGTCTTGGTGTTGCCCCGCTTGACGCCGGGGGAAGTCATGGCGGAACTCTACCGACGGGATTGTTTACAGGTTCTCTGGGAGTGCGGCGGGGTTCTGGCGGCGCCGGCCATCGCGGATGACTGCGTTCAGGAAATCTGGGCCTTTATCGCGCCGAAACTGATTGGCGGCGCCCAGGCGCCGGGGCCGGTGGGGGATTTAGGCTTAACGCGAATGACCGAAGCCTTGGAACTCTCGGAGATGGAAATGGAAGCCATCGGCGCCGACTGGTTAATCCGGGGCGTGTTGCCGCCTTGGCAAAGGTCGCCGGACAGGGGACAATAGAAAAGCTATTTTTTTGGGTGGTTAGGCTCGGTTGTGACTAAAATTCGTACTGTTTCAGACGCTAAGCGGGATTTTTACCGGCGCTATAACCGCCCCATCAGCTCGGTCTATCGGCGCTTGGTGGAAGAGTTGTTGGTGGAAATGCACCTCTTGGTCGTCAACCGGGATTTTCGCTACGACCCGATTTTCGCCCTCGGGGTGGCGACGGCCTTTGATAAGTTTATGCAGGGCTACCAACCGGCGGGGGATCTCGACGCTATTTTAGAAGCCCTCTGCCAAGCCATCTCCGGCGGCTCCGATCAATACCGTCAAGACGCGGCGGCGCTCCGGGAGAGCGTTCAGGGCTTAACCCTAGAGCAAGTTTTAGCCTCGGAGACGGCGCCGGACAACAATCTTCTATTGACGACCTTAGATAAAGTCGCTCAAAATCCGAATTTTAAATACAGCCGCCTGTTTGCCATTGGGCTTTACACCGCCCTCCTCGAACTGGCGCCGGCGCTGGCGGAAGACGCCGAACGGCGCCAACAAATCTTAAGCCAGTTAGCGGCGGCGCTGAAACTCTCCGGGGATAAGTTCCAGAAAGACCTAGACCTCTACCGCAGTAACCTCGATAAAGTGGATCAACTGCTCAAGGTCTTAGCGGAAAGCGCCGAAGCCGACCGCAAAAAACGGGAAAAACAGGCGGCGGAGGCCGGCGGCGCTCCGGGCTAAACTATCGTTTTAACTTGAGTGGGAAAGTTAGTCCTGATCTGGCGAGCCGTTCTAACCAAGACGCCCAATTTTTTAACGGACTGAACCATTACAAGATAGTCGTCAATCCCCTCCGGCGCGCAATTTGGAACTTTCGGCGCGCACTCTAAATTCTGGAGGCTGGACTTGATTCCTTGCCGCGCATATTGGCGATATAGGATTCCACGACCTTGCCGGTTTTCCCACAACTGACCAACAGATAATCACAAACCGGGCAGGCGGTTTCAACGATTTGTAATTGGGGTAAATGGCGCCGATGGGCGTAACTGCCGCAGTTGGGGCAATGGATAATTTGAGTGGACATGGATATTATGGGAAAGATTTTATAAACCGAGGGATGTCAACTTAAAAAGTTTGGCGGGAGTTGATCCCTAACTTGTTTTCCTTGATCCCTCCCCTATTATCCCTGTCTCTCCACGGAAGAGAAGGAAACTTAAGATTTATTTAACCTTTGCTTCAAGACTCTTGATTGATTAAACCCTCGATCTCTTTGGGGGTGACCGGCGCCGTTTCGTCCCCCGGAACGTCAACCACCAGTAAATAGCCCTCTAGGTTTCCGCCCTGGGCTTGGCTGAGTCGTTGTAATAAATCTGGCATATCACCCTTGAGCAGTTCTCCCCGGTCATCATAGCGCTCCAGCGCCGATAGGCAACCAATGGCGGGATTCCAGCCCCAACTCTGGGGAAAGCGCCGATTATTGGCGAAAAAGTCGGGGAATTCGCCACTGCCGTGAATGCGAATTAGGGAGCGCCCCAAACGTCCGGCCCAGTAACTCTGTTGGAGGGGAAAATACTCTCGCCAACGGGGGGGTAGGAGGGTTTGGTATTGCGCCAGGCTCGGAGCAAAGCGGGCGTCTTCCTGGGGCAAAAAGACCTTAAGTAAGGGAAACTGCCCATAGGCCGGGAAATAGGGCGCTTCGGAGCGGGGCATAACGCCGTCAATACGATAAAGGCCTTGGGGCGCGGCTCCGCGGATAAAATTCCAGCGCAAACCGTGGAGGGAGCGCCCCGAGAGGGGCATAGACCAGAGGGGAGCGCCGGGTTGGGGGGTGGCTCGAACCCAGGCGCCGGTTTTATCCTTCAAAAAAGCCCGACAGAGGGTTCCCCGCTGGGGACGACAAAAAACATAGAGTTGGCTTTGGTCGGGCGCGATTCGCCAATTGACTAGATCCGCTAAGGGCGGTAGGGGGGAAGGCTGGATTTGCTCGTCCAGATCCCGCAGAGCAACGGTTAAAAACTCCTCGGCGCCGGGGAAACGGGCTTCTAGGCTTTGGCGATAGCGATTAACTTCGACGGGGTCTAAGCCGCCCTGGGTCAGCGCCGATAGGGCCATTCCGGCCCATTGGGGGGAGGGGCTAGTTTCCGTTAGTTGGGTTAAAGCTTGTTCTAATTGGTTTTCCCTTTCGGGATTGGCAAGGTAAAGTTGAGTGGCGACCTGTAGCGTTTGTTCTACAATGCGAGTCTCCGGCGCCGTTAAGTTCCCCTGGGTTCCGAGTTGGAGTAAACCGGTCAGCGCCGTTCGAGTTTCAGGTAAATTAGGCTCTAGCAGAGCCGTGGCCCAGAGGGTCTGACGCCAGTGGCTTTCGGTGGCGGCGCTGACGGGGTAGGTTTTCAGGTCAAAGCGTTGGGGCTGGATAAAGTTCAGTTGTTTTTGGCGGTGTCGAGCCTGGGCCGGAGGCGTCATCTGGGATTGAGTGCGGGCCGTTAGGTCTTCCGGTTTTAAACGCTCCTGAGCGCCAACGGGTAAGGATAACGCCAGGCTCAAACCCAAGCCCAGAATAAATAGGGCGCCCATGACTAGGAAATAGACTCGGGGTTGACGCCCGCTTCCGCCAGTAAGCGCCGTAGGCGCTGGAGTTCCGCTTCGGCGCTGTCCGCTCGTTGTTTTTCAGCTTCAGCCCGGAGGCGCTCTTTCTCGGCCCGTTGTTTTTCGGCTTCGGCCCGGAGGCGCTCTTCCTCGACCTGTTGTCGTTCCGCCTCCTCCGGGGTGGGGAGCCAATTTCCAGCCTTGTCGTACCACCGCAACCACCGGCGCTCAATGCCCTGATAACGGCCTTGCCAAAGCCCCAGACCCAGTTGGGCCTCCGGGAGCCAGACCCCTTGTCCTTCAATGGGCAGGGGTTGATAACGGCTCATCATTAGCCCAAAGGCTTGCAGGGTGTCGCTATAGCGGTCATAGACAAAGTAGTACGGCGCTTTTAAAATCTGCTCATAGACCGTCCATTTATTGGGGGGTTGGCTGGCGTCCCGTAGGGTTTGACCCAAGTCTTCCTTTTCTGTGCCGGGGGAAAGCAGTTCCACCACCACAAAGGGATCGACCCCTTCCTGCCAACGGACGTAGCTAAGACGCAACTCGGTTTTATCGTAGAGCCGCGGCAGGCCAAGAACGGCGAACCAATCCGGGCGCTTATACCATTGGGGCTGGCGCAGGTCGTAGTAGAGGTTTAAATCCGCCGCCACAAAGACTTCCTGAGGATCGTAGGCGGGGGGGCGAAAGGTTTGCCGCAATAACTCCGGCTGGAAAACATGAAACTCGTCGGGCACGCCGGCGTCTCCAATTTCTTCGCTGGATAGGTCGTACATGGTCGGCAGGGTTTGCCGGGGGGAGAGGGGCGGAGAGATTTGCGTCATAGGTATTGAGTGAGTCAGTTTCAAGTTTTAGCGGCGCTGCCTTTGCCCGTGGAGGAGGCCTTTTTCGCCGCCGTTTTCTTGCGGGGCGTTTTGGCGGTCTTAGCGCCGGTGGAGGCCCGTTTTTTCTTAGCGCCGGATTTAGTCGCTAAAACCGCTAGGGCTTTTTCGAGGGTAAAGGTTTCCGGGGTTTCCCCTTCCGGCAGACCGGCGTTAACTTTGCCGTGTTTGACATAAACGCCGTAGGGGCCCTGGTAAATATTCACCGGCTCCTGATCCGCCGGGTGGGCGCCCAATTCCTTGAGGGGGGTTTTGGACCCCCGGCCCCGTTTCGGTTCAGCCAAGAGTTCCAGCGCCCGCTCTAGGGTGATGGTCAAGACGTCGTCCCCAGCTTTAAGGGAGCGGTAATCCTTGAGATCCTTGCTCTGGTCGTGCACCACATAGGGGCCAAAACGGCCAAGGCTGGCTTTAACGGGGGCTTCCGTCTCCGGGTGAGTTCCTAAAAGGCGGGGTAGGGCTAATAACCCAATCGCCTTGTCGAGGGTGAGGTCTTCCGGTTTCGTCCCCTTGGGCAAGGAGGCCCGTTTCGGTTTTTTATTTTCTTCCGTGGCTTCTCCCAACTGGACATAGGGGCCGTAACTGCCGATGAGGAGATAAATCGTTTCCCCGGATTCAGGATGGACGCCCAGCGCCTGGGGGCCTTCGGTTTTTTGTTTGAGGAGAATTTCAACTTGCTCCGGGCTGAGGTCCGCGGGGGTTAAATCCGCCGGAATGGAGGCTGTCAACACTTCTTCGCCCTGGGGAATTTCAATGTAGGGGCCGAATTTGCCGATTTTGACTCGGGCGTTGAGGTTTTCCAACTCAATGGCCTTGGCGGCGCTGGGGTCGATTTCGCTTTCCCGAGTCTTAACTTGGCGCTCTAGTCCCGCTTCCCCGAGAAAAAAGGTTTGTAAATAGGGCAACCAGGCGGTTTGCCCCGCGGCGATTTCATCCAAGGACTGTTCCATACGGGAGGTAAAGCCAGTATCCACCAAGTCTGGGAAATGGGCTTCTAGCAGGGAAACCACGGCGAAGGCCGTAAAGGTGGGAACCAGCGCCTTACTGCGCATCTGGGCGTAGCCCCGGTCCATAATGGTGCCGATAATGCTGGCGTAGGTGCTGGGGCGGCCGACCCCTTCCCGCTCCAAGGTTTTGACCAAAGAGGCTTCAGTGTAACGAGCGGGGGGTTGGGTTTCGTGGCCCACCTCCGTTAACTCTTGACACTGGGGCCGGTCCCCCACAACCAGGGGCGGCAAAATCACCTCCTGATTCTCTAAACTGGCCTCCGGGTCGTCGGAGCCTTCCACGTAGGCCCGGAAAAAGCCGGGAAAGTCAATCCGTTTGCCGGCGGCCCGAAATTCCGCGTCTTCCACTTGTAATAACACCGCCAACTGAGTCACCTGGGCGTCCGCCATCTGACAAGCCACCGTCCGTTTCCAAATCAGATCGTAGAGCGCCAACTCCTGCCCCGTTAACCCGGTTCGGTTGGGAACGCGAAATTCTGTCCCCGCGGGGCGGATAGCTTCGTGGGCTTCCTGGGCGCCTTTGCTTTTGGTGGTGTATTGCTTGGGTTTGGGGCTGAGATACTCGGCGCCGTACATCTGCTGAATACATTGGCGGGCCGCGGTGATGGCCTGCTCCGAGAGATGGACGGAATCCGTCCGCATATAGGTGATGAAGCCCTCTTCGTAGAGTTTTTGGGCGGTTCGCATGGCGTCCCGAGCGGAAAGGCCCAGTTTGCGGTTGGCTTCCTGTTGGAGGGTGGAGGTGGTGAAAGGAGGGTAGGGGCGCCGGGTGGCGGGTTTTTCTTCCGTGTGGGTCACTTGCCAGGGTTTTCCCGTCAGACGGGCCTTGAGGGCCGCCGCCGCCCCCCGATCCAACACTAAAACGGAGCGATTCGGCAACAACTGCCCCGTCTGGGGGTCAAAGTCGGCGCCGATGGCGATTTTTTGCTCCCCTAGCGCCACTAACTTGGCCTCAAAGGACGCTTCCAGATGGGCGAGGAGCGCCTTCAGATCCCAGTAGGCCGCCGTTTTAAAGGCTCGGCGCTCCCGCTCCCGTTGGACAAGCAAACGAACGGCGACGGACTGCACCCGCCCGGCGGATAGCCCCCAGGCGATTTTTTTCCATAACAAGGGAGAAAGGGTGTAACCCACCAACCGGTCTAAAATGCGGCGGGTCTCCTGAGCGTGAACCAGATTTTCATCAATATCCCGACAGTTCGCCAGCGCCGCCTGGATGGCCTCCTGGGTAATTTCGTGGAAGACCATGCGCTTAATGGGCACCTGGGGGTTCAACAGTTGGAGCAGATGCCAACTGATGCTTTCCCCCTCCCGGTCTTCGTCCGTCGCCAGGATCACCTCGTCGGCTTGCTTGAGCGCCGTTTGTAGCTCTTTAACAATCTTCTTTTTATTCTTAGGGATCACGTAGAGAGGTTCAAAGTCGTGCTCCACATCCACCCCCAAATTAGCCCAGGGTTTTTCCTTAAAATTGGCGGGCACCTCCTCCGCCGAAGCGGGCAAATCCCGCACATGGCCCATAGAAGCCTCCACCCGGTAATCTCCCGGTAGGTAGTTGCGAATGGTGCGAGCTTTGGTGGGGGATTCGACAATGACGAGTTTGGCCATAGCGGTGGGTAAACGGCGGAAACGGGAAGGGAGGGGAACTCCTGCGACAACGGTATAGCGCGGCGGTCTAGAATCAGGCTCTTCCCCTGTACCTAAGATAATAGAGAGATTCTTGGGCGTTTTGACAAGTCCCCCTCAATTTGCTCCTTCGCTATAGTTTTTGGGTATGACTCAGGGGACGGAAAACCGTTTTCCGATCAGCCCCTTGTGTCTTAGACCGAAAGCGTGCTATGATGAAAGCCGCTCAAATGCGGATGTGGCGGAATTGGTATACGCGCACGTTTGAGGGGCGTGTGGCTTTGCCTTGCGAGTTCGAGTCTCGCCATCCGCATCATAATTAACCAGGAAGAGGGGTTAACGCCCCTCTTTTCTCTGTTGAGAGGATATTGAGAACCGTTCCCTTACACGCAGACTGACTCTTATTTCAAGATTCTCTAACAGGGCCAAGCACAGTGATCCCCCAAGCATCGCGGAAGAGTCGAACCATTTGATATCGTAGTCGCAAATATAGCGGTTTGCAGGCTGGTGAGAACGATGTTTGTCTGCCCTCATCCCCCAGCCCCTTCTCCCAGAATTGGGAGAAGGGGAGCAAAAACCCTCTTTATATCTAGGATTGAAGTCCCTCTCCCTCTTTGGGAGAGGGATTTAGCGATTATGTTGATTGTCAAGGCTAAAGAGAAATTTTTTTTACCCAGAGGCTAAGCCAGGAAGAGCTAACTGCCCCAGTGTACATCGGAGGAGAAAACTTTCCTCAAGGACTGGGCAAGTGTTAATTGCTCTC
>WGLZ01000054.1 GCA_016471375.1 Cyanobacteria bacterium RI_101 | reverse complement strand
CTATTTTATCGATGATGCCTGCCACGATTCCCAGATGATCTAGGTTTTCTACTTTTACGCTCACTGAGTCCCATGCCTCCCTAAATGCCTTCATATTTTATACGATTGAGCATCGACCTGCGGAATGTAGATTATAAAAACACCAGGGGTTTGTCCCGCAGAGGGGCGAAGGCTTCGGCGTCGAATTGAAATAAACCGGCGGGGCGCCCGGCCCGTTTCATGGTTTTCTTGCCTGTGTCTTTGAGAAAACCTAATTTTAATAACCGAGTCCGAAAGTTGGAATAATCGGAAAAGTTTTCTCCTAAAACTGTGGCGTACAGTTGATAGAGTTCGTAGAGGGTAAACAGTTTCGGTAAAACGTCAAAGGCGATGGGACTATAGCGCAATTTATTTTGCAGGCGCTGATGTCCATAATCCAAAATTTGGTTATGGTCAAAGGCGAGGGTGGGAATATTGGAAATATTATGCCAAGCGACCCGACTGAGATTTTTCACCATCAATTCCGCTTCTTCAAACCGCACCAGGGCGAAATAACTAACGGATAAATAGCGCTCCCCAAAGAGTTGGGGATCTTCTCTTGGATCCCGGCCGGGGCCGCCAAAGCTATAAAGTTGCTCCAGATAAAGATTTTGGGTCTGAATTTTCTCAAATAAAACCCGTTGGGCCGCCGCTTCTAGGGATTCTCCCTGTCGCACTAAAGTGCCGGGAAAACTCCACTGATCCGCAAACGGCGCTTCCCGGCGCTTGATTAATAACACCAACAAGCGCCGGAGGTGAATATCGACTGAAAAAATGACGTTATCCACCCCCACTTTAAAGTCGGCCAGGGGCTTAGGGGCGAGGGCGGTCATGACCGGAAAAATGATAGAGGCGATGGCGTTGAATATAGTCTAGAACCGCCGGGGGAACCAGCGCCGGATTGTGGGTCTGGCGGTAATCGGAGGAGGAAATGGCGGGAATCTCCGCGTCTAACCAACGGTAGCGGCCCCCCAGCTCCGTTAGCGTTTCTAGCGCTTCGGTTTGAGGCGGGTAACCGGGCCGGGGGAAAATAATCAGGGTGGTGGCCGACAGCAGGGCCGGGGCCTGATACCAGCGGGGAATTTGGCTTACCAGATCCGACCCCACCACTAAATGATACTCCTCCGCCTCTCCCCAGAGCGCCTTAGCCCCCTTGAGGCTGAGTAAACTGCGGCGCTCTCCCAATTCAGGGTAAACCTGAACGTGGGCGTAGCCTAAATCCGCCACTAAAGCTTGCAACAGCGCCCGACGCGTCGGCAAAGGACTCTGCTCGGGTTTAAAAGGATTGTCCGCCGCCCAAGCCGCCACCCGGTCGTAGCGTTGAGCCAACCAGATCAGGATAGTCTGATGGGCCAAGGTCGGGGGATCGGCGCTGGCGCCGAAGAGGGCGATGGTCATCCGCCCCAACTAACCGACGGCGCCGCGGGAGGAGTCGTGGGCCTCAATTTCGCTACAGACTTCGTAAAATTCCGTCACCGGGGGCTGGGCGAACAAGGGGGTCATTTGCTCTAGAATTTCCTCGTGGAGCGCCGTTTTATTAGCGTCCATGTCCTCGATTTTGTCCCAAAGAATCACGGCGATACCTTCGTCAGAGTTGGGCTTTTGCAACAAAAAGGCGCCCTGGAACCCGTCTTTATAGGTGGAGACGGCCTTTTCGTAAAGGCGCTGGGCTTCGGCGAAACGCCCCGGCTTAAATTCGCCAATGGCTACATAGGCATATTTATGCTTCAGACAATCGAAAAATTCGGCGGACATGGGGTTAACTCCTAGGAGAGGGGCGCAAATTCCAGTATAGACAAGGGAGGGGCGCCGACCATCAGGGATTTTTGAGCAGGTTCACCCGTTGTAGAAAAGCCCGGAGCGCCGACTCCAGCGCCGGGGGATGAGCTTCGGCGAATTCGTAGCGGGCCCGGAGAATCGGTTTATTGACCTGAATTAAAGCGCCGAGGTTGCTGGGGGTGCCGGAGACCGCCAGATCCGCTTCGACTCGGTTAATGGTCTCCGCCAGCGCCGCCAATTGTTCCGGGGAGTAGCCCATAGCGGGCAAAACCGTCTCTAGGTGGGGATAGGCTTGATACACCTCGGCGATGGCCGGCGTCGCCCAGGGTCGGGGATCGACAATTTCCCGGGCGCCGGCCCGGAGCGCCGCCACATAACCGGCGCCGTAGCCCATACCGCCGTGGGTGGTGGTGGGGCCGTCTTCGATCACTAATACCTTTTTGCCCCGGACGGATTCCGCTTGCTCCAGTTGGATGGGGGAAAGTCCCTGGATAATCGGCGCCGCGGGATTGAGCGCCGCAATGTTTTGGGTCAAAGTCGCCACCGCCTCCGGGTCGGCGCTGTCCACCTTGGGAATAATGACGATATCCGCCATACGGAGAACCGTTTCCCCCGGATGGTAGAGACTTTCGTCCCCCGGTCGGAGGGGATCGACCAAAACGAGGTGTAGATCCGGCCGGATAAAAGGAAAATCGTTATTGCCGCCGTCCCAAAGAATCACGTCGTTTTCCCCCGCGGCTCGGGCTAAAATCGCCTTGTAATCCACCCCGGCGTAAACCCGATTTCCCGCCGCTAGGTAGGGTTCGTATTCCTCTCGCTCCTCCACCGTGCAAGCCGCCGCGGTTAAATCTTCTAGGGAAGCGAAACACTGAACCGCCTGGCGCTCTAAATCGCCGTAGGGCATGGGATGCCGCAGCGCCCCCACCCGCAAACCTAGGCGTTGTAAATACTGGGAGAGCCAACGGCTGGTTTGGGACTTGCCGCAACCGGTGCGAACGGCGGAGACCGCGATGACGGGAATGGGACTGTCCAGGTAAGTTTTCTCGGGCCCCAGCAGGACAAAATCGGCGCCCAGCGCCAAAACCTGGGAGGCTAGGCCCATGACGGCTAAGTGGCTAATATCGCTATAGGCTAGGATCACCTGATCGACTCTTTGCTCTCGGCAGAGCGCCGACAACTCGCTCTGGGGCAAAATGGGAATGCCTTGCGGGTAGAGGGGCCCCGCCAGGCTGGGGGGATAGCGGCGCCCGCTAATGCCGCTGATTTGGGTGGCGGTAAAGGCTACCACTTCCGCGTCGGGGTTCTGGCGATAGACCTGGTTAAAGTTGTGGAAGTCTCGCCCCGCGGCGCCGAGAATGACGACCCGTTGTCGCTCTTTTTTCACTGACATATATTTGCTGATATATAGCGGTTGTAAGTGATTCGTAGATCAAGCTCTTGACGATCAAGGAGAGATTCACCACCCCGCCCCTCAAGGGGAGGAGAACTGCGACAATGACTTATCTGTGAAAAATTCCCCTCCTTTGGAGGGGTGGCAGGCGTAGCCTGACGGGGTGGTAAACAGGATGGCTACCGGTCGCCAATGGCCGTAAAGTCCCGAGCGCCGAAGATGGCCTCGGGGTAACGGTAAACCTTAAATTCCAACAAATTGCCAAAGGGATCGCTGATAAAAAAGGTGTGGTGCTCCGCGGGTTGATCGGGAAAACGCTGTTTCGGCTCCACCACAAATTCCGCCCCCTGGGCTTGAAGTCTTGCGACTAAATCCCGCCAATCCTTCAGTTCAGAAAAGACGACCCCAAAATGACGGGGATAGACCCCCTTTTGGACGGGAATCGGCTCCAGGGTGGTGTGGGCCACCAGTTGATGACCGTAAAAGTCCAAAATCAGGGCTTGGGGCGTTTCCCGCCCGCTCCGACACCCTAGGCGCTCGCAGTAAAAGGCCTTGGCTTGGGGAATATCTCCCACGGGGATGGCAAGATGGAATAAGGGGGGGGTATTCATGGTTTAACTGCCTCCGGCGCCGGTAGAGGATTGGAGCCGCCCCACGGTGCGATTTTCGGGAGTAAAGGTTTGTCGGGCCACCCGTCGCAGATCCGCGGGAGAGACTTGGGCGATGGCCGCCAGTTGTTTAAAGAGATTGCGCCAGTCCCCGGTTTTAACCTGATAACGGGCGAGGAGTTCCGCTAGACCAGAATTGGAATCTAAACTACGCAGAAGCTCCGCCTGGAGGAGGGTCTTCGCTCGCCGGAGTTCCTCGGCGCTCACCGGCTCGGTTTTCAGCCGCTCAATTTCTCGGGCCAGCGCCGCTTCGATGGTCTCTAGACTGCCCTGGGGGGAGGCCTGGGCGTAGAAAAGGAGTAAGTTGGGGTATTTATCCCCCGGAAAGCCGTTGAAGCCCTGGGCGACTAGGGCGATTTGTTGATCCTCCACCAGACTTTGGTACAAACGGGAAGCCCGGCCGCTACTGAGAATCGTGGTTAAAACGTCGTAAACCGCGTCGTCCGGGGAATCGGCGCCGGGGCGGTGGTAGCCTTCCAGGTACCAGGGTTGGGAGTTGAGGGCGAGGGTCACGGAGCGGGGTTCTTGTTGGGGCGGCTCCTGAACCGTTAAGGCGGGCGGATTAGGCCGTTTGGGAAAGCGCCCGAAATAGGTCTGGGCTAAACGTTTAACCTCGGCGGGATCCACGTCCCCCACAATGGCGACGGTTAAATTCCCCGGGCCGTAGTAGCGTTCAAAAAACGCCGCCACGTCTTGGCGCCGGAGGTTGCGGATATCTTCGTCGTAGCCGATGACCGGGCGCCGGTAGGGGTGGACTTTAAAAGCCGCGTCGAGAAAGGCTTCGATCATCTGGCCGATGGGGCTGTTTTCCGTCCGCAGACGGCGCTCTTCCAGGATCACCTGTTGCTCTTGATAAAATTCTCGAAAGACCGGCTCCAGAAAGCGCTCCGACTCTAAGGACATCCAGAGTTCCAGCTTGTTGGCCGGGAGGCTGTAAAAATAAACCGTAGAGTCGGCGGAGGTGGCGGCGTTCATGCCCACGCCCCCGGATTCCTGCACAATTTGCCCCAATTCGTTGCGTTTCACATACTGTCCCGCTTCCTGTTGTAATTCCTGAAAACGGCGCTCTAGGGTCTCCGTCGGCGCTCCCTCCCCTCGGGCCCGTCGTAATTGCTGAGAAACCAGATCCAATTCCTCTAGGAGTTTCGCCTCCTGGGCGTAATTTGTGGTGCCGATGCGTCGGGTGCCCTTAAAGGCCAGGTGCTCCAGAAAATGGGCCACCCCCGTTTGTCCCTCCGGCTCGTCGACGCCCCCCGCGTCCGCGTAGGTGTAAAAGGAGACCACCGGCGCCCTGGGATTGACTTTGACAATAAAGGTCATGCCGTTGTCCAGGGTAAACTGGCTGATATTGGCCTGGGCTTGGGTCAGGTAGCGCTCAATTTCGGGATTGGCGGTCTGGGCGGCGCCGGGGCCCGTTCCCCAGAGGAGGAGACAAAGGAGCGCGCCCCAAAAGCGGAAGAGTAAAACCATAGAGAGGGACGGGTGTGATAGCTTACATTTTATCTTTACCGATCCCGATCTTTCTAACGCGCCTCCCATGAGCGAAAAAGTATTTGTCACCGGCGGCACGGGTTTTGTGGGCGCCAATTTAATCCGGCTCCTGCTTGAGCAGGGGTACTCGGTGCGGGCGTTGGCCCGCTCTCTGCCGCCGGGGCATAACTTAGCCGATTTAGAGGGTCAAGGTCTGGAATGGGTTCTCGGCGACCTGTTGGACGACGGACTGGCGACAAAAATGCGGGGATGTCGGGGGCTGTTCCACGTCGCGGCCCACTATTCCCTCTGGCAGAAGGATTATCCGAGTCTTTATCAAAGCAATGTCTTGGGAACCCGCCAAGTCTTAGCCGCCGCCCGGGCTGCGGGGATTGAGCGAGTGGTTTATACCAGTTCCGTGGCGGCGCTAGGGGTTAAACCCAATGGAGAACCGGCGGACGAATCCTATCAAAGTCCCCCGGAAAAATTAATCGGCGCCTATAAGCGCTCTAAATATTGGGCGGAGCAGGAGGCGAAACAAGCCGCCGCGGCCGGTCAGAATGTGGTTATCGTCAATCCCAGCACGCCCGTGGGCCCCTGGGATAGTAAACCGACCCCCACCGGCGATTTAATTCTGCGGTTTCTCCGGCGCCGGATGCCGGTCTATGTCAACACCGGGTTAAACCTGATCGACGCGCGGGACGTCGCCTGGGGTCATCTGCTGGCCTATCAAAAGGGGCGACCGGGGGAGCGGTATATCTTGGGGAGTCAAAATCTTTCCCTGCTGGAAATCCTGCAAAAATTGGCCGCTATTACCGGCCTGCCGGCGCCGACCCGGACAGTGCCCTTGGCTTTACCCTTGACCGTGGCCTGGGTGGAAGAAAAACTGCTGGCGCCGTTGGGCTATCAACCCACCGTGGCTCTCGACGGCGTCAAGATGTCGGCCCAGAAAATGTACTATGACAGCAGTCGGGCCGTCAGGGAGTTAGGTCTGCCCCAATCCTCCATCGATCAGGCGCTGGCGGACGCGGTGGCTTGGTATCGAGAGCGCCGTTATGTCTGAGGAGAGTTGCCGGGAATTTTAATCTTTGAGGGACTCTAACAGGGCAGTTAAGGTGTCGGCGTCAACCTGGTCGGTCATCTTAACCCGGCCAATCGTTTCCGGGAGGATAAAGCGGACTTTGCCCCCTTGCACTTTTTTATCCAATTGCAAACTAGCGATTAACTCGGAAATATTAATCGATTCCGGCAGACGAGTCGGCAAGCCGGTTTTTTCCAGCAAGGCCAACTGGCGCCGGTTTTCCGCTTCCGTCCATAACCCGAGCTTGACAGCCAAGGCTCCGGCGCCGACCATGCCAATGGCCACCGCTTCCCCGTGGTTGACGGGGCCGTAGCCGGTTAAACTCTCCACCCCATGGCCGAGAGTGTGGCCATAGTTTAAAATCGCCCGCAGTCCCCCCTCCCGCTCGTCCTGACTGACCACGTCCGCCTTGGCTTGGCAAGAGCGCCGGATCAGGGTCGTCAACAGTTCCGGGGAAATGGTCTCTAGAGACGATAGGTTTTCCTCCGCCTCCAGCGCCGCAAATAAGTCGGAGTCCCAAATAACGCCGTACTTAATCACCTCCGCCATCCCGGCCCGAAACTCCCGCTCCGGCAAGGTTTTCAACACCTGGGGATCGATGTGAACCAAGCGGGGTTGATAAAAAGCGCCGATGAGGTTTTTTCCCTGGGGATGGTTGACCCCGGTTTTACCGCCAATGGAGGCGTCCACCATGGCCAGCAGGGAGGTGGGAACCTGGATAAAATTCACGCCCCGCAACCAGGTGGCCGCCGCGAAGCCCGTCAGATCCCCCACCACGCCGCCCCCCAGGGCTAAAAAAGCGGAACGGCGCTCTAGCCGCAGATCTAGCGCCGCGTCGTAGAGTTCCGAGACCATGCTTAACGTTTTCGAGCCTTCCCCCGCCGGGACGAGATGAACCTCCGGTTGGAAACCCTGACGCCGCAGGGAGGCTAACACCAGGGGCCCGTAATGCTCGAAGATTTCCGGGTTGGAAACCACTAAAATTTTGGCGTCTAACCCCAGTCGGCTCAACTCGGCGCCGAGATCCGGGAGCGAGCCAGGGGCGACGCGGACTTGGTAGGGGTTCTGGGGCAGGGGAACGTCAATAACGCAGGTCATGGGCGATGCAGTGGGGGCGCTTCCACGTACAATAACAAAAAATTGATCTCTCCAAAAATCGAGGTTTTTCACTATGGCCGCCGGCGCTGGTTTATTTGTTGGTTATTTGGTCGTCTTCACCGGTTTAACCCTGGGTCTGCTCTACGGCCTGCGGGCGGTTAAGTTGATCTAGGCGATTCCCCATGAGCCGTCTTGGTCTAGTCGTTATTGGACGCAACGAAGGGGAGCGCCTCAAAGTTTGCCTCCGCTCCGTTCTCGGCGCCGGCCCCTGCGTCTATGTGGATTCCGGCTCCTCGGACGGCAGTGTGGACTTCGCCCGCTCCTTGGGCATGATGACGGCGGAGTTGGATCTGAGTCTGCCCTTTACCGCCGCCCGGGCCCGCAACGCCGGGGTGGAGGCTTTACTGGCTCAACACCCGGATTTAGCTTGGGTTCAGTTTGTGGACGGAGACTGCGAGGCGGCGCCGGGATGGTTGGAAACCGCCCAAACCGCTCTGGAAAAGCATCCCGACTGGGCTGTGGTCTGCGGTCGGCGCCGGGAGCGGTTCCCGGAAAAATCCATTTTTAACCGTCTCTGCGATCTGGAGTGGGACACCCCCGTGGGCGAGGCCCTAGCCTGCGGCGGCGATTCTCTGATGCGTTTAGAAGCCTTTAAGGCGGTCGGGGGCTTTAACGAGACCTTAATCGCCGGGGAAGAGCCGGAACTCTGTTATCGTCTGCGACAGCGCGGTTGGCGCGTTTACCGCCTAGACGCGGAGATGACCCTCCACGACGCCCAAATGTTTTCCCTGGGGCAATGGTGGCGCCGGGCGGCCCGGGCCGGCCACGCCTTTGCGGAAACGACGGCGCTTTACCCCGAGGATTTAACCCTAGGAGACCGGAAGCAGTTGCGCAGTAATGTCCTTTGGGGCGCGGTTGTGCCGGGGTTAATCGCGGCGTCTCTCTTGATTTCCCCCTGGTTAAGTTTATTATTACTCCTGGGTTATCCCCTCTACGGTTTAAAAATTTATCGAAACCAACGGGCCCGAAATCTTTCTCCCCAGAACGCGGCGCTCTACGCTTTTTTCTGCGTTCTCGGTCGCTTTCCCAATCTGCAAGGTCAACTCCTGTACCACTGGAACCGCCGGCGGGGCAAGCGAACGGCGCTGATTGAATATAAAGGCAACCCGGAGGAGAGTTTGGCTAAACCCCCCGCGGCGCCGATTTAGGAAAGAAACAGGAAGGAATCTCAATCGCTATGCCGTGGAGCCGTCGTCTGGAAAACTTGGGCGCTAATGTCTTCGCCGAAATGGACCGGGCGAAGGCCGAAGCTGTGGCCGCGGGACGGGATTTAATCGATCTCTCCCTCGGCTCCTCTGATCTGCCGACCCCGGCGCCGATTTTGGAGACCGTCGCGGCGGCGCTGAGGGATCCCCGCACCCACGGCTATCTTCTCCACCGGGGCACCCTCCCCTTTCGGGAAACCGTCGCTCGCTGGTACGAGCGACGCTTTGGCTCCAAGGTTGATCCCGAGACGGAGGTCTTGGCCCTGATCGGCTCCCAGGAAGGCGCGGCCCACTTGCCCCTGGCCATACTGAATCCGGGGGACGTCGCGCTCCTTCTCGATCCGGGTTATCCCTCCCACTGGGGCGGCGTTCGTCTGGCGGGGGGCGAGATTTACCCTCTGCCTCTAACGGCGGAAAATCAATTTTTGCCGGATTTCGCCGCCATTCCCCCCCAGATTTTAGAGCGGGCTAAACTCTTAATCCTCAGCTATCCCCACAACCCCACCGCCGCGGTGGCGCCGGAAGGTTTTTTTGCGGAAGCGATTGGTTTTGCCCAGCGCCGAGAGATCGTCCTGATTCATGATTTTCCCTATTTAGATATTGTCTTTGAGCCGGGCTACTCGGCGCCGTCCCTCTTGGCAGGGGCCTCGAATCGACGGGGATTGATCGAATTTTTCACCCTCTCTAAGTCCTACAATATGGGGGGTTTTCGGGTCGGCTTCGCCATTGGCGACCCGTCCCTAATCGGCGCCTTGCGGCGGATCAAGGCCATGGTGGACTTTAATCAGTATGAAGGCATTTTAAGAGGCGCCATGACGGCGCTGGACAGCGCCGAAGACTGGGTTGCCCCCACCGTCGAGACCTACCGACAGCGCCGGGATTTCTTGGTCGGCGCCCTGAATGAACTCGGTTGGCCCACGCCTCTCCCCCCCGCCACCCTTTATCTCTGGACGCCCTTGCCGTCGGGTTTTCCGCCAGACTCCCAATCCTTTTGTCTCGACCTGCTCCGGCAAACCGGAGTGGCGCTCTCCCCCGGCGTTGGCTTCGGCGCTCAAGGAGAAGGGTTTGCGCGCCTCGCCTTGGTACAACAAGAACCCCGCTTGGCGGAAGCCGCCCGGCGCCTCGGGGCGTTTTTAGTTAGCAGAAACTAGCGCCGCTTTTACACCGGGACTTTCCAATGACGGAGTCCAGCCTCCAGAGTTTAAGTTTGGGACAAATCCGCCCCGGCTTCGACCCGTTCAATCAGCGCCTTCACCGTCCGGGTTCCCTGGGAAGGATGGAAGGTCAAGGGAAACTTGCCATTAACGAGGAGTCGCAAGCCCAAGGGCAAAACGCTGGCGATGCCCCCCAGATCCCGGAAGTAGTTCCCCACCACATAGACGCCGAACTTGCGCTCGTCCACCCAGCCGCCGGCCTTGACCAGATCCACCAAGACCTTGCGGTGGCGGACGGGGCGACTGCTGGCGGCGCTTTCCTGGGCCAAAATCCGTTGCTTGATTTTGCCGATTTGATCCATCGGCGCCACGTCCATCGGGCAGACGTCGTTGCACTGATAACAGCGGGTACAGCCCCAGACCCCGGAGACGGCGCTGTTGTATTCCGCTAACCGCTGGGCGTCCGCCTGATCCCGGTTATCCCCTAGCAGGCGCTGGGCCTTCGCCAGGGCGTGGGGGCCGACAAAATCAGGGTTAACCTGTTTAGCGTTGCACTCCGAATAGCAAGCGCCGCAGAGAATACAGTTCCCCAGGGCGTTGAGTTGTTCCCGTTGGGCCGGGGTTTGACGAAATTCTTCCCCCTGCGGCGGCGCTTCCGTTTGCAGATAGGGCGCGACGGCTTCTAAATCCCGCCAAAAAGGCGCCATCTCCACGGCTAAATCCTTAACCACCGGCAAATTTTTTAAGGGCGCCGCGGTGATCACCGGCAGACCCGCCTCGGTTTGGTCGGGAAAGGCCCGCAGTTCCCCCGCCACGTTTTCCTTACAGGCCAGCGCCGAGCGCCCGTTAATGACCATGGCGCAACTGCCGCAGATGGTGTTGCGACAATTCTTGCGAAAGGTCAAGGAGCCGTCTTGCTCTCCCTTCAGTTGCAGTAAACAGTCCAGTAGGGTGGCGCTGGGGTCGACGTCCAGGCGGTAGCTTTGGGTATAAGGAGCGCCCTGGGGACGTTGGCGCTGGATCTGGAGTTGGATTTCCATTGACGAGAATGAGGGGCGGAACTGCTCTTAGTGTAATACGGCGCTTTGGCTTTCCGACAGTTCGGTAAAGTAGCCAATATTAAGAAAGGCCTAGGCGCCGTTCTTCGTTCTTCAGACCTTAGTTTTCTCTCGGAGCCAGTATGAGCGCCGCCACCCAGTCCGGCCCCCTGACCCCTGTTTTCGGCTTGCCCCCGGAGCGGGGACGATGGTTTTTCATCCCCCTCGGCATGACAGTTTTAGCCTGTCTGGGGAGCGTCTATTCCTGGAGCATTTTCAGAACCCCCCTAGAGCGCGAATTGGGCGTTAGCCCCGCGGCTAGCCTCTTGCCCTATACCTTTGTTCTGCTTTCCTACGCCATCCTCATGCCCATCGCGGGCTTTTATATTCCCCGCCTCGGCGCCCGTCTCACCACCGCCATCGGCGGCGTCATTGTGGGCTTGGGTTATATTCTCGCCAGTTTCGCCACTCAGATTGGCGGCTTAATTTTCGCCTACGGGATTGTCGCCGGCGCCGGTATTGGTATTGCCTACGGCGTGCCCATGGTGGTGGTCTCCCGCTGGTTTCCCGACAAGAAGGGCTTGACGGTGGGATTGACGATTATTGGTTTTGGCGTTTCTCCCCTGATTACGGCGCCGTTAGCGAATCACCTGATCGGCGCCTACGGCGTTCGCGGCGCTCTGCGAATGCTGGGAATCGCCTTTACGTTGATCATTCTCGCCATCGCCTTGACGCTGAAGTTGCCGCCCCAGGGTTGGAGGCCCCCGTCGGGGTCGAGAACCTTACCGCTCTCTTCCTCCCGGGCCGATTCCAGACCGTTGTTTAAAAGTCGCGCCTTCTACGGACTCTGGATTTGCTACGCCATCGCCACCCTAGTGGGGCTAAGCGCCATCGGCATTTCCAGCCCCGTGGGGCAAGAAATTATCGCCATTAATCCCTCCGTGGCCGCCGGTAGCGTCTCCCTCTTCGCCCTGTTTAACGGCGTCAGTCGCCCCCTCTTCGGTTGGCTCAGCGACCGTTTCCAGCCTCGCTACGTGGCGATTTTTTCCTATGTTTTGATCCTGATCGCCTGTCTGTTGATGGCCCAGGCTCAAAAAGGGGCGGTGGCCGCCTATCTGGTTGGGTTTTCTCTTTTTTGGTTCTGTCTCGGGGGTTGGCTGGCCATGGCGCCGACCCTAACCCTCCGTTTCTTTAATCCTGACCAGTACGCCCAAAATTACGGCGTCGTCTTTACCGCCTACGGCGCCGGCGCGTTGTTGGGAACCTTGCTCACCGGTCGCGTGCGGGAGGTCTTCGGGAGCTATAACTACGTCTTCTATCCCATGGCTCTGCTCGCGACGCTGGGGATTATAGTCGCCAGCGTTTGGCTTCGACGAGACGGGCCAATGCCCCTAGAGTAAAGCGGCGGGAAAATCAGACTTTCCGCTAGGGTCGCGAAGGCGTCAACGGCCCTTTTTCGGTATAATCATGAAAGCGCATTGCTGACGGCTCAGTAGCTCAGTGGTTAGAGCAGGGGACTCATAAGCCCAAGGTCGCAGGTTCAAATCCCGCCTGAGCCATTTTCACAACGGTTCCAAAACGCCGAGAATCGCTTTCAAGTCTCTGTTGGTCAATGGCCGGTAACGTCCTCAAGGCCTAGGGCGCGCTCTGAGGTAAAGACTGGTTGGTTCTTGTGGCTTGACAACGCCTTCTCCCTTCATTTCGCCCCGATTCCCCATGGCCGCTTTTTACACGCTTCATCCCCAAA
This sequence comes from Cyanobacteria bacterium RI_101, assembly GCA_016471375.1. Lineage (GTDB taxonomy): Bacteria > Cyanobacteriota > Cyanobacteriia > Cyanobacteriales > Microcystaceae > Synechocystis. The sequence goes on along the minus strand of WGLZ01000054.1, from coordinate 69,416 downwards.
CCCCCCAACAGCGCAGTATCGCCAGCATCGCCCAGGCGTTGACCAACGGCGCCGTGATGCTCTACCCCACGGACACGGTTTACGCCATCGGTTGCGACCTCAACCACCGCGGCGCCGTGCAACGGGTGAGACAACTCAAACAACTGTCCAACGACAAGCCCCTCACTTTTCTCTGTTCTTCCCTCTCCAATATCGCCGAATACGCCCAGGTGACGGATTTTAACTACCGCTTGATGCGGCGCCTGATCCCCGGCCCCTATACTTTTCTGTTGCCCGCCACTAAATTGGTGCCCAAATTGGTGATGAACCCCAAGCGGAAAACCACCGGCATTCGGGTGCCCGATAGTTCCCTCTGCCAGGCGCTTCTGCAAACCCTGGGCAACCCCATTATCTCCACCTCCGCCCATCTGCCGGATCTGGAAGATTTAGAGTTGGAAAAGGCGGCGCTGTTTGACCATCTGGATAAATTGGTGGACATCATCCTCGACGACGACCAGGAGATGGGTTACCAAACCTCCAGTATTGTGGATTTGTCCGGTAAGACCCCGGAAGTCCTCCGTCAAGGCTTGGGCTGGGAGGCGCTGGAAAGTCTGCTCCCGGCGCCAGCGCTGTAGTTTTTTTCAGTTATTTCAGATATCAGTTATTAGGGGAATGGCAAGGTCGGCAACTCCGTTGGGAGCGAGGGCTGAGCGTAGCCGAAGCCCTCGGTTTTCCCTGACCTGGACTCGAAAAAAAAGCCGGGCTTCTAAAGCCCGGCTTTGCCATGAGATTGACGGAGGTTACGAAAATCGAAATCTAGAGAATGCCGAAGAAGTGCAGAACGCCTTGACCAGAAACGAGTTCGAGGATCAGAGCGGCGGAGAAGCCGATCATCGCCAGGCGGCCGTTCCAGTTTTCCGCAAAGGTGGTGAAGCCGAATTTGCCGTTGGTTTCGTTGTTCATGGTTTTGTGAAGTAAGGTTAAGATCCGCAGGGGTTTATGTAAATAAATGTAACAGAGTGTTGTCAAAAAGGCAAGGCTATGGCAGGAAAAAATTGAGCGAGGGGGGCTAGACAACAAAAAACCCGCCGGAGCGGGAGTCTTTTTGTATTAAGTTTAAGGGCTAGGCCTTAGTAGCGCCCTTGGGATTGGTTGGGCTTGTGGACGATGAAGCTAATGGTTTGGCATTGCTTGATGTTGTCGAAGCCGATGACCCGGATATAGGAATTGGGGTACTCGGAGCGGCATTCCCGCACTTCCGAGAGAATTTCCTGGGCGGAAGCGCCGCCAAAGAAGGGCAATTTCCACATCGTCCAGAAGTGGGTTTCGGGGAGGGGGTTTTCTTCAAATTCCACCCCGGCGATGAAGCCCTGGTCGATCAGGTACTGGACTTGCTTAACAATCTGCTGGTCGGTGAGGGGGGGCAGGTAGGAGAGGGTTTCGTAACGGCGCTCTTTGGATAGCGTTTTCATCGGTTGAGAGTCCTTATTGATCGGTTAAGAGGGAGGAATATTGGGCGGATCCGACTCCTGGGCCTGGGCGTCGGGCAAGGTTTGGGTCAGTCGTTCCAGCAGGTGGCGTCGGCGCTCGGTGTTGGCCTGGGCGATCCCGCTCCGCACCATGGCGGGCAAAAAGTCTAGCACCGCCTCCGCCAAGTGTTCCCGCACCGTCAGGATGCGTAAAACCAGTTCTTTATTTTCCCCCAACAATCCTTCGAGGAAGGCTTCGCCGTCCTGAAGATTATGACTGGCGGCGTAATGGCTGAGCCAGATCGCCTGGGGGGGGTTGGTTTCCGTTAACTCCGCTTGGATAGAACGGAGCGCCTGGTAGGTCAGGTAACTTTGGAGGACTTGGGCCGTAGCCTGGGCGATGTGCTTGGTTTGCATGAACGACTCCCCGGAAATCAGGTGACAGTAATCAAGGATCAGGTATCAGAGGAGAAAGGGGCTTTCCGGTATAACTAGCGGTTTTCCCCGGGGAAAACTGTTTAGCCCTAACCCTTTGCCATCGCCGTCCTCAAGTTAAGGATTGGTTCTGGGTTTATCCCCCCAACCCCCCTTAAAAAGGGGGGCTATGAACTCGCGATAACTGATAACTGTTCCCTGATCCCTGATTTAGAGGGTGTCCATGGCCTCGAACTCGAACTTGATTTCTTTCCAGAGTTCGCAGGCGGCGGCCAGTTCGGGAGACCAGCGGCAGGCTTCCCGGATGACGTCGTTGCCTTCCCGGGCCAGGTTGCGGCCTTCGTTCCGGGCTTGGATACAGGCTTCCAGAGCGACCCGGTTGGCGGTGGCGCCGGGCGCGTTGCCCCAGGGGTGACCCAGGGTGCCGCCGCCGAACTGTAGGCAGGAGTCGTCGCCGAAAATTTCCACCAGCGCCGGCATGTGCCAAACGTGGATACCGCCGGAGGCGACGGGCATAACGCCGGGGAGAGAGGCGTAGTCCTGGGTGAAGAAAATCCCCCGGGAGCGGTCTTCCTCGACGTAGTCTTCCCGCATCAGATCCACGAAGCCCATGGTGATGCCCCGTTCCCCTTCCAACTTACCGACCACGGTGCCGGAGTGGAGGTGGTCGCCGCCGGAGAGGCGCAGACATTTGGCGAGGACGCGGAAGTGAATCCCGTGGTTTTTCTGCCGGTCAACCACCGCGTGCATGGCGCGGTGAATGTGGAGCAGAAGACCGTTGTCCCGGCAGTATTTGGCCAGGGTGGTGTTGGCGGTGAAGCCCCCGGTGAAGAAGTCGTGCATGATGATGGGGGTTTTGATCTCTTTGGCAAACTCCGCCCGTTTCAGCATTTCTTCGCAGGTGCCCGCGGTCACGTTGAGGTAGTGACCTTTCATCTCGTTGGTTTCGGCTTGGGCTTTCTCGATGGCTTCCTGAACAAACAGGAACCGGTCCCGCCAGCGCATAAAGGGCTGGGAGTTGATGTTTTCGTCGTCTTTGGTGAAGTCCAGACCGCCCCGGAGACACTCGTAAACGGCGCGACCGTAGTTTTTGGCGGAGAGACCCAATTTGGGCTTAATGGTGCAACCCAGCAGGGGACGACCGTATTTGTTCAGTTTGTCCCGCTCGACGGTGATGCCGTGGGGCGGCCCTTGGAAGGTTTTGATCAGCGCCACGGGGAAGCGAATATCTTCCAAACGCAGAGCGCGCAGAGCTTTGAAGCCAAAGACGTTCCCCACCAAGGAAGTCAGCACGTTGGTGATGGAGCCTTCTTCAAAAAGATCGAGGGGATAGGCGATAAAAGCGAAATATTGGTTATCTTCGTTGGGGACGGGTTCGATGTCGTAGCAACGCCCTTTGTAACGATCCAAATCCGTTAGGTTATCAGTCCAAACGGTGGTCCAGGTTCCGGTGGAAGATTCCGCCGCCACCGCCGCCCCCGCTTCTTCGGGAGGAACGCCGGGTTGGGGAGTCATGCGGAAGCAGGCCAGCAGGTCTGTGTCCTTGGGGGTATAGTCGGGGGTGTAATAGGTCAGGCGATAGTCCTTAACGCCTGCCTCAAATCCCGCTTTGGATTTGGCTTGTACCATGTGGGGGTTTCCTCCGTAAATGTTTAAGTAGGGCGGACTCTGAGGGGAAAAATGGCCATAAAGAACCTGCGTCCCCAGGGAGACCAAGAGTTAATCTAGTTATTTGGTGACGAGAGATTTCTGCGGCAACCCAGCAACTATCTGTTTTCTGGAGTCGATCTTATCATGGGGGGGAGACGCGCTATGCAATCCATTGACGGTTTTTTAGATTACAATTTGTAGCCCCAATGATTATTTTTTCTAATATATTCATAGTGCCGTCATCAGTAAGACTTTTCCCTTCTCTCCTAAAGCCCCTCCGTCGACGGGTTAAGCTTTAACTCCCATGAAACCCGATTTTTCCCCGGCGCTCTGGTCTCGGCGTATCCCCGGCGCCGTCTATTTGGGGACGGCGACGGTCATTTTCGCCGCGGCCGGTTCCGTCACCCGCAAGTTAGTGGAATTGGGAGAATCCCATTTGATCGACGGGCGCAATCCCATTTCCCTGTGTAATGTCCTCTTTGTGGGCAACCTCTGCGCTCTGGTTTTAATGGCGGCCATTTTCCGGGCCGATTGGCGCCCGGCGGTGTTGCAACGCCTGAAACAGCGCCAGTGGCTCAATTTAACGATCACCAGTATTTTGACCGGAGCGGCGGCGCCGGCTTTATTCTTTGCGGCGCTCCGACAGACGACGGTGGCCAACGTGATTTTAGTGGGGCGATTAGAGCCAATTTTTATCTTGATCCTCAGCGCCGTTATTCTCAAAGTCCCTCCCAACGGTTGGGCGGTTCTCGGCTCGTGGGTTTCCTTGGGGGGAGTGGCGCTGGCGGTCTGGTTTGGCGGCTCTTCGACCCAGACGGAGATGATGGGATTCCAAGTTGGAACAGGAGAACTTTTTGTCGCCTTGGCGGCCCTAATCGCGGCGCTGGGGACGGTGGCGGATAAAGCCCAATTGCAATCCATTCCCCTCGGTATTGTATTGGTCTATCGGACGGCGCTGGGAACCGCCGTCTTTTTCCTGTTCGCGCTGGCGCTCTACGGCCCGGAACATTTCGCCGACGCCTGGACGCCGATCCTCTGGCGCTGGATGACGGTTTACGCCGCGGTGATTGTGGTAGGGGGGCAGTTGGCTTGGCTAATGGGACTTAAAGGCGCCGCTTTGAGCCAAATTAATCTCGCCACCCTAGTTAACCCTATTTTGGGGATTTTCTTCGCCTATTTAATTCTGGGGGAAGCGCCGACTCTGGCCCAGTACGGCGGGGGGCTTTTGCTCTTGGTCGGCGCGGGACTGAGTTACCGAGGGCGGGAACCAGCTCCTCGCCTTAACCTTCGGGAAGAGGCGGAGTCGGCGGAGGGTTTTCGGGGAGTTTAGCTAGCGGTAATTTTTCCATACGGTTCTAACCGGCGCCGTTAATTCTAGAACTGGGCAGAGCGCCTTTCATTTTCTCCAGCCAGTCGATCAGATTATCTAACTGTTGACTCACCTTGAGGGTGGCGAGACCCCGCACAATCACCTTTTTAGAGCTATAGACAAAGCGGGACTGGAGATGTTGGGGTAGGTTTTCCGCCAGCAGTTTCCACGCCGGCTCCTCCATCGGCGTTTCCAAAACGACATTTTGTTTGCCCTCCGCTTTAATGCGGGAAAAGCCCAGGGATTTGGCCACCTGCTTCAGTTTAATCACCTTAAATAACTGCTCCACCGGCGCCGGCATGGGGCCGTAGCGGTCGCTCCAATCCAGCGCCACCGTCACCAACTCTTGAGGGGATTGGATGGCGGTAATGCGGCGGTAGGCGGCCATTTTTTGCTCTAGATCCGGGATATAGTCGTTGGGAATAAAGGCGGTGACCGACAGGTCGATTTGAGTGTCTTCCACTTGAGGAATTTCCTGCCCCTGGATTTCTTGAATGGCCTCCTGAAGCATCGACATATAGAGTTCGTAGCCGATGGCTTCCATTTGCCCCGACTGCTCGGCGCCGAGGAGACTTCCCACCCCGCGGATTTCCATATCCCGAGTGGCTAATTGGTAACCGGAACCCAACTGGGAAAATTCCTGTAAGGCGCGCAACCGGGCCCTGGCGGTTTCGCTCAGTTCTCCTTTACTGGGATAGAGCAACCAGGCGTGGGCCTGAACGCCGGAGCGCCCCACCCGGCCCCGCAGTTGATAAAGTTGCGCTAAGCCGAAACGTTGGGCGGATTCAATAATGATGGTGTTGACCCGGGGAATATCCAACCCCGCTTCAATGATAGTGGTGCAGACGAGAATATCCGCCTCGCCGTTATTAAAGGCCAGCATGGTGCTTTCCAGTTCCGACTCCTCCATCTGGCCGTGACCGAGGGCGATGCGAGCGCCGGGCACCATTTCCCGCAGTTGGGCGCTGACTTCTTCGATGCCTTCAATGCGGCTGACCACATAGAAGACCTGGCCGCCCCGGTCTAGCTCGTTGCGAATCGCGGTTCTAATGGCCTCTGGATTGTAAGCGGAGAGATGGGTTTGAATGGCCCGACGGGAGGGGGGCGGGGTGGTGATTAAACTCATTTCCCGAATGCCGGAGAGGGACATATAGAGGGTGCGGGGAATGGGCGTCGCCGTTAGGGTCAGGACGTCGATTTCGGTTTTCAGGGTCTTAATTTTTTCCTTTTGGTTGACCCCAAAGCGCTGTTCTTCGTCAATGACTAACAGACCCAAATTTTTAAACTTAACCCGCGAGTTAAGGATCTGTTGGGTGCCCACCACGATATCCAATTCTCCCGATGTCAGGCGCTCCAAAATATCCTTCTTCTCGGAGGAGGTGCGGAAACGATTCAACAAGCCCACTGTAATGGGATAGGGCGCGAAGCGTTCCTTGAGGGTGTGGTAATGTTGCTGGGTTAAAACCGTGGTCGGCGCTAACAGCGCCACCTGTTTATGACCGCTGGTAACGGCTTTAAAAATAGCCCGCAGAGCCACCTCCGTTTTACCGAAACCCACGTCGCCGCAGACTAGACGATCCATGGGGCGCTCGCTTTCCATGTCCTGTTTGACGTCCTCCACGGCCTTGAGTTGGTCGGGGGTGGGGAGGTAGGGAAAAGAGTCCTCTAGCTCCGCCTGCCAGGGGGTGTCCGCGGGGTAGGCGTAGCCGGTTTGTTGGGCCCGTTGGGCGTAGAGGTTGAGCAAATCCACCGCCAGCTTTTTAATGGCCTTGCGGGCCTTCGCCTTCGTGGCCTCCCAGACTTTGCCCCCCAGTTTATGGAGAACCGGCGGTTGGGTTCCGGTGTGGCGGTAGCGGGATAAACTATCTAGACTGTCGGCGGGCACTCGTAGTAACCCGTCTTCGTATTGGATGACTAAATATTCCCGGGTGGCGAGACTGTCCAGCTTGACAAATTTACCGACGCCATGGCTTTTGTGGACAATATAATCGCCGGGGGAAAGTTTATTGGGGTCCACCACCTGGGAGGCCGCCCGGCGCCGTTTGCGGATAAATTCCGGGGTCGCCAGGGCGTGCTGGCCAAAGATCTCCCGGTCAGTGACCAAGACTAAGCGATAGGTGGGTAGAATAAAGCCCTCTAACTCCGCCACGCCGCTATATTTCAGCGCCACCGCCGTTTTTTGGATTAAATATTTGGCGATGGCCGGGTAATCCTTGGGATTGGGAATAAATTGGGCCGGGCAGTCGTGCTCCTGGAGCAGGGAAACTGTCCGGCTGGGCTGGGCGGAAATGATCCAGGCGTTGTAATTCGCTAAATTAATCCCGGAGTAAATTTCTCGTTTGCCCCGCAAAATCTCCGCTAATTTGGCGTACTGGTGGGGCGTAATCGGCAAGGGACGGCGCTCTAGGTTGACGCTCCCGTCCCCCTCTTCCCGCAATTCCGAGAGGGTCAGGGTTAAAAACCGGGTTTTGAGGTTCCCGCAAATCTCTTCCCAAGAACGGTGGATGGGGGGCAAGTCCGGGTTTTCTAAGGCTTGCCAATCTTCCTGCTCCGTCTGGTAACGGCGCTCTCCGTGGCTCCGGCACTGTTCCGGCTCGTCCAGGGCGATTAAGGTGTCGGCGGGCAGGTAATCCAACAAAGAGGCGGGTTCCGGGAAGGCGAGGCCTAGCCAGGGCAAGGCGTTATCCGGCGCCGGGGTTAAATCTTCCCCCAAGGCGTTGAGGATTAAGCGGTCTAAACTGACGGGCGTCAGCGCCAAACTATCTATCAAATCCAAAGAGCGCTGACTGGCGGGGTCAAACTCCCGCGCTTTTTCCAACTCGTCCCCAAACCACTCCAGTCGTACCGGCAACTCCGCCGCCACCGGGAAAATATCCACCACGTCCCCCCGGCGGCTCCACTGTCCTTCCGTTTCTACCGCGGTCGCCCGCTCGTAGCCTAAACGGGTTAGGGTCGCCTCCAACTCCCGACTGTCTAAACTCTGACCCGCTGTTAGGGATAACTGATATTGAGCAAAGACTTCCCTGGGGGGCAAATGGCGCTGAAGCCCCTTTTCCGTGGTCACCACCGCCACCGGGTTTTCCGCCTGAAGCAACGCGCCGAGAACCTGCAACTGCCCCCAGACCATCTCCGTTTCCGGCCCCAAAGGACTATAGACCGAGGCCTCGGAGGTGGGATAGAGATAGACGGCGCTCCAGCCCATCAACTCCAACTGGGCCGCCCAGCGCCCCGCTTCCTCTAGGGTGGCGGCGACCGCCAAGAGATGACGCCCTCGGGTCTGGGCCAATAAACTGGCCATCAAGCCCTTGGGGAGCCGGGGAATCCCGCTCAGCGCCAAGGCGCGCTGTTTTTCCAGCTTTTGCGCTAATTCCCCGGTCAGGGGGGACTGTTCGAGGTGACGGAGCAGGGAAACCAGGGTCATGGAGAAAGCGCGCCGGAGTAAGAGATAGTGTCGATCTTAACCCAGGCGCCGACTGGAACTGGCTGGAGTCGCGGGGGAGGCGACCGCCGGAAAACCGCCTAACGAAACATACTGCTGAGGGAGCTTTCCTCGTGGATGCGCCAGATGGCTTCCCCCAGCAGATTAGCCACCGAGAGGATGGTCAGTTGGGAAAATAAATGGTCTTCCGGGATGGGAATGGTGTTGGTGACGATCACTTCCTCCAACACGCCGCTGGAGAGCCGGGCGATGGCGGGTTCGGAAAAGACCGCGTGGGTCGCGCAGGCGTATACCTGACGAGCGCCGTTCTTGCGGAGGAGTCGAGCGCCTTCGAGGATCGTTCCCGCCGTGTCGATCATGTCGTCCACCAACACCGCGGTTTTGCCCTCCACATCGCCGATTAAATTCAGCACCTCCGCCACGTTATGGGACTGACGGCGCTTGTCGATAATGGCCAGGGGCGCCTCGTTCAGTTTTTTGGCGAAGGCCCGGGCCCGGGCCACCCCCCCCACGTCGGGGGAAACCACCACCAGATCGCTGAGTTGTTTGCTCAGGAGGTAATCGATAATCACCGGGGAGCCGTAAACGTGGTCGAAGGGAATATCAAAGTAGCCCTGGATTTGGGCGGAGTGGAGATCCATCGCTAGCACCCGCTGGGCGCCGGCGCCGGTGATTAGGTTAGCCACTAATTTGGCGGCGATGGATTCGCGACCGGCGGTTTTCCGGTCCGCCCGGGCGTAGCCGTAGTAGGGAAGAACCGCGGTAATCTGCCGAGCCGAAGCCCGCCGACAGGCGTCGATCATGATCAACAGTTCCATCAAATTGTCGTTCACCGGATGGCAACTGGGTTGGATCAGGTAAATATCTCCGCCCCGGATAGATTCCTGGATTTGGATGTAAAGTTCCCCGTCGGCGAAGCGTTTGCGGAGCATCGGCCCCGCGTCCATGCCCAAATAACGGGCCACCTCCTGGGAAAGCGCCGGGTTGGCGGAGCCGGAGAAAAGACGGAGACGATTGCTATCGGGTAGAGACGACAAAAGTGATTGGCGTGATAAAGTAGCGGTATTGCTCACAGCAGACGCGGCTCCCTCAGTGCGTGGTCTGGATTTCCCCGATTCCCAAGGCGGAGGCTGGAGAATTTTCCCCCATTATCATACACCGATTCTTTGGGCCTGTTGAGCGTAAATTCGCGGTCGTTATTTTAGGAAGGATTATGACGTTTGCGCCGCCCCAAGCCCCCGCGCTCTTAATCGCCGGCACCGACACGGGAGTGGGTAAAACGGTTCTGACCTCGGCGCTGGCGGCCTATCGGCGCCGTTTTTTTCCGGCCCAATCTCTAGGCTTAATGAAATTAACGCAAACCGGGGTCGGGGACCGGGAATGGTATCAAGATCTGTTCGGCGCCGATTCCCAGGTTGAACTGGCGACGCCTCTGCAATTTTCGGCTCCCTTAGCGCCGCCCCTCGCGGCCCGACAGGAAGGCAAGAGGGTGGATTTAGCGCCGGTGTGGCAGGGGTTAACGGCCTTGCGAAACAAGCATCCTTTTGTTCTGGTAGAAGGTCTGGGCAGTTTAGGGTCGCCGGTGACGGAGGAATTGACCCTAGGGGATCTGGCGGGGTTGTGGCGCTTAGAAACCGTTTTAGTCGTGGGGGTGAAATTGGGATGTCTCGGGCAAGCCCTCGCTCAAACGGCGCTGGCCCGACAGGTTCAGGTTAACCTACGGGGTTTTGTGCTCAGTTGCGCCGAGCCAGAGTCCCAGGAGCGCCTGGAGGATTGGGCTAATATTCCGCTGTTGGAAACGATGAGCCAACTCCCCGTTCTCGGCGTCGTCCCCTATTTGAAGAAAAAAGAGCGGCAGGATTTAAACGCTTTAGCGCGCGCGGCCGCCCATTTAGATTTAGAAAAACTGGGTTGGGGGATCGGATGATTTGGCAAGCCATTAGCGAGGACATTAGCCGCCTCTCGGGGGAAACCTTTACGCTGAGGGAAAAACGCCCCGTCAGCGGCGGCTGTATTAATCAAGGTTATCGAGTCCTGGACGGGGAGCGGAGCTATTTTGTTAAACTCAACAGCGCCGAAAAACGGCCTATGTTCGAGGCCGAAGCCCTAGGACTGACGGCGCTGGCGGCTACGGAAACAATCCGGGTTCCCCGACCCCTCGGAACCGGAACCGGCGCCGGTCAAAGTTATCTGATTCTCGAATGGCTGGACTTCAGCGCCGGTAACAGCGCCGCCTGGGCGAAAATGGGGCGCAATCTCGCCCGACTCCATCAAACCGGCCGGGGAGAGCGCTTTGGTTGGGAGCAGAATAATACTATTGGCTCCACGCCCCAAATTAACGACTGGAAGGACGACTGGGCTGAGTTTTGGCTGGAAAATCGTCTGGGTTATCAATTGGGTTTAGCCCGGAAGCGGGGCGGAGGTTTTCCTTCCCTAGGGGAAATTACGCCCGCGGTCCGAGCTATTTTAGAGAACCATCGCCCGGCGCCGTCCCTCGTTCACGGCGATCTTTGGTCCGGTAACGCGGCTATTTTGATCACCGGCGAACCCGTCATTCTTGACCCGGCGGTCTATTACGGCGACCCGGAGGTGGATCTGGCCATGACGGAACTTTTCGGCGGTTTTCCCGGCGCTTTTTATCGGGGCTATGGGGAAATCTGCCCGCCCCAACCGGGATATGAAAAACGGAAGGTTTTATATAATTTATACCACATTCTTAACCATTTCAACCTCTTCGGCGGCGGCTACGCCCAACAGGCCCAGGGCATGTTGCGACAATTGGGGATGGGTTAAATTTAGAGCGGAATCAATTCTGGGAAATTAAGCAAAACCTGCTCGTCTTCAAGAACCTCCCCCAACCGGGCCGGCGAAAAATGGATTTGAATGGCTTCTAAACGATCTTGGTAATGGAGATTGACCAGCGCCTTCAGACCGTAGGTCAAGGCTTCCGGGTCGGTTAACGCCGTCTCTAAATCCGGCGCTTCTCCGGTGTAGGCCGCCGTTAACATGACCACCAGGTTCGGCGTCAAGGGTAAGGTCAGAGGCAAGTCCGCCTCCAATTCCGACCGTTCCGGCAGTTCCGACAAATAACGTTGAGCCGAGTCCGTAAACAGTTCGTTAAAAAAGTCCCCGGCTTCCTCTTCTCGCCAAAAGACCTCCCCTTCGTTCCCCGACGCGTACCAGTCGAGGGGGCGTTGCAACAGCGCCTGGCAGACCTCGACCAATCCTTCCCCCAAAACATTTAAATCTCCCTCCTGATCCAGCGCCGTCAAGACCGCCCGATTTAACGTCCCCAACAGGGTCGAGATTTCTTCTCCCCGCAGTTGCAGGAAGACGCGAGTCACCGCGTAGCGGGTTTTGCCGGTGAGTCGATTGAAACGAGCGCCGAGATCCATAACGGTAGGGGAGGAGGTTGAGGGCGGGAAGCGAGTTGACCCTGACGCCTAGGGGCGGGCGCCGATGGGATTGGGAAGGGTTTTAACTTGACCGAAGGCCGGGGGCTGGAAGCGCTGAAGCACGGAGACCGCTTTATTGTATTGAGGGTCGGCGCTGGTGCCCATCAAAGACGGGTCTTGTCGCAACCGCAGAGCTTGATCCATAGACAGTTCTTCGTAAATATCGGGACTGATGCCCTTTTGATTAATATCGGCGCCGCTGGGGGGATAGTAGCGGGCGATGGTCACCGCTAGGCCGGAGCCGTCGGAGAGGGAATGGACGGATTGCACCGTGCCCTTGCCGTAGGTCTGAGTCCCCACCAGAGTGGCCCGGCCGTGTTCCTTGAGCGCCCCGGCGAGGATTTCGCTGGCGCTGGCGGAATATTTATCCACCAGAACCACTAAGGGCAGACTGGTAATTTTAGATTGATTGGCCTTAAAGTGCCGGTCTCCCCCGCGACGGTCAACGGTAGAAACAATTTCCCCCTGGTCTAACCACATGCGGGCGATATCGACGCTGGCGAAGAGCAAGCCCCCCGGATTGCCCCGCAGGTCGAGGACATAGCCGGTGATTTGTTCTTTGTTTAAGGCTTCAATGGCCGCTTTCATCTGCTCTGCGGCGTGGGAGCTAAACTCGTCGAGGCGGATATAGCCGACCCGCAGGTTGCCTTCAGTTTTAACGCTATAGGCCACGGTGTCCAACTCAATTTGCACCCGTTTCAGGGTGACGGTGAAGACTTCCCCTTGGGGCCGAGAAAATTGCAAACTCACCTCCGTGCCCACTTCTCCCTGAATCTCCTGGCTGGCTTGCTCTAGGGTCATCAGCGCCGCGGGTTTACCGTTAACGCGCAGAAGCCGGTCGCCGGGGCGAACTCCGGCCTTGGCCGCCGGGGTGTTCCGCAGGGCGTCCGCCACCACCAATTCGCTACTGCGTTTATCCAACACGAGACGCAGTCCCACCCCAGAAATTTCGCCGGAGGTTTGGCTGGTGAGTTGGGCAAAGTCCGAGGGATTGAGGAAACGGGTGTAGGGGTCTCCCAAGGGTTTCAGTAATTTATTGATCGTCCGGTAGGCGTCGGCCCGACTGTCGTAGCGTTGGCGCAACAACTCGGCTCGTTGGCTCGTCCAGCGCTCCCGGTCAAAGTTCTTGCCGACAAAATCTTGATTGACAATCTGCCAAACTTCGTCCACAACCACTTTGGGATTGTCTTCCAGGGGAATGAGGGGCGCGTCTTCCACGGCGGGAACCGGAGAGGCGGCCTGGACGGGGGCGGCCAGTAATCCTAAGCTCAGGGCAAAAGCGGTCAGAACCAAGCGGGGCGGTCGGACGGTCATGGTCGGAGATCAAAATCGGGCAGGTGTAGTTTCTACTTTAATCCCCAATCGAAAAAACGGCGTCGTCGGCGCCACATTCTAGGGGCGCTTATTGAACCGGCGCCGGGGCTAAGTCCAAGGAGTCCTATGTTGTTTGGGCGGCGCTAGCCCCGAGGGAACGGCGAAGACTCCCGCCCCGGAGTCCCGATTTTGTCCTCTTGTTCAGATTTCAAGATGATTATGGGATTGCGTTCACGATTGATTCATCCGTAAGCGCTATGGCTACGACCCGCGGGAATACTCGCTGGCGCGCTCAAAGATCCTCCCTTTATTGACCTCCGGCGTATTTTTGAAGACGCCCCAGCGGGTTCTGGCTTTAGCGACAGTCGCCGACGGTAATTGTTCAAAGGGGGGAACCGCTCTCGCTGAAACCATAGGCCAATTTATCCGCAAGCCCCTCGATCCAGCGCTCGTCTTGACGGGTGTAACTGCGGGGAATATTAGCGCCGAGGATAAGGGCACCGTCGCTTCCCAAGGGTTGGCAAATAACCCCCTGGGTATTCTCGGGCAAGTAGGTAAACTCCACTCGACCGGGGTAAAGGGGCAGATTAACCAAGTAAACCGGCTTTTGGGTTTTGAGAACCCGCTCTAAGATCGGCCCCGGCTTAACTTCTGCGTCCGGGCCCAGAATCCCCCGCCGTAGGAGGGTTTTGCCTTGATAATAGACGACTAAAGATTGGGTGACGGTATTGGTCAGCAGTAAATGGGAGGCCCAAGCGAGTTCCGTTTGCAAGTCCGGGGGTAAATCCGGCGCTAACTCAAACCCTTCGGCGCCGATGAGGGTCACGGCCTCTGGCGGTCGGGGTTGGATTTGTTGCCAAATCAGCCAGACCATCACCAGGGTTCCCGCCAGAATCACCCCCACCACGTCGGAGCGGGATTGGGAAGGGACGACGCTCTCCGTGGTTAACCGGTTAACCAGGAGTAACACACTGCCGATGACCCCAGCGCCGAGGGGAATCAGACGAATGACGCGATTGGGGTCGCTAGCCAAGGCTTAGTCGTCCTCCCCCTGGTCCAAAATCCGTTGAAAAAGATAACCGGTGCCCCGGGCCGTGAGAATTAATTCCGGGTTGCTGGGGTCGTCTTCTAATTTCGCTCGCAGACGGGAGACGTGGACATCCACCACTCGGGTGTCCACATGCCGCTCCGGGGTATAGCCCCAGACTTCCTGCAAAATTTCCGAGCGGGAGAAGGGTTCCCCGGAACGGCTCACCAGCAGTTCCAAGAGGCTAAACTCCATTCCCGTTAAGCGTACCCGCTCCTCGCCTTTAAAGACTTGGCGCTTGTTGGTGTCGATGCGAATGGCCGCGACCTGCAAAATACCGGAACTGGGGATACCCGGTAGGCCGTCCTTTTCCACCCGGCGCAAAACCGAGCGAATGCGGGCTTCCAATTCTTTGGGAGAGAAGGGTTTAACCACATAGTCGTCGGCGCCGAGTTCCAGTCCCGTAATCCGGTCCGCCACATCCCCCAGCGCCGTCAGCATGATGATGGGAATATCCGATTCCTTGCGGAGTTCCTGACAGACGCCGTAGCCGTCCAGTTTGGGCATCATCACGTCCAGCACCACCAGATCCGGCTCGGTCTCCCGGAACACTTCCAAGGCCTCTTCCCCGTCCGCGGCCGTCACCACCTCGTAGCCGATCATCGAAAGACGGGTTTCCAGAATCCTGCGGATACTGGCCTCGTCGTCCACCACTAAAATTCTTTCTTTATGGCTCTCCAATGGACTCAACCCTCCTTGTGTTAAGCGCGGTTACGACTGGTAAAGCTCAAGGCGCCGTCTTATAGAATATCGCTTTCCTGGGGCTTGTCCCCCCTTAAGTTAAGGCAAAGCGTCGGGATGTGACTTAAATTTAAGCTTTTGTTTAGGATTGGGCGCGCCTAAAACTCAATCCCCGGCTGAGCCTTGACGTTTTGCTCCCGGAAGGGGTGTTTAATCAAGGTCATCTCCGTCGCCAGATCCGCCGCTTCGATTAGCTCCGGGGGGGCGCCGCGGCCTGTTAGGATCGCGTGGTTTAAGGGGGGTTTTTCCGCCAGTCCCGCCAGAACGGTTTCGACGTCTAAATAGCCTAACTTCAGCGCCACGTTAATTTCATCCAAGAGAACCAAGCGAAACTCCGGGTTGCGAATGTAGCCCAGCGCCGTTTCCCAGGCTTCCTTGGCTTTCTCCTTGTCCCGCTCCCGGTTCTGGGTTTCCCAGGTAAAGCCTTCCCCCAGCGCCAAAAATTCCAACTGCCCGGCCCAGGGACTAAAGGCCGCTTTTTCCGCCGGTTCCCAGGCGCCCTTAATAAATTGGACAATAGCCACCCGATAGCCGTGGCCCAGAGACCGCAAAACCATCCCCAGCGCCGCCGTGGTTTTGCCCTTGCCGTTGCCGGTGTGGACGATGATTAAGCCCTGCTCGCTTTTGGCCTGAGCCAGACGCTCGTCCTGAACCGCCTTGCGGCGCTCCATCTTACTTTTATATTGTTCCGGGGTCAGGGTCTCGCTCATAGGTTAAGGCGGGGTTAAGTGTAACGATTGTAACAAAACAACCGGCGAGATGTTAAGAGTTTTTATTGCCGAGGGGAAAGGGGGCGCCGGGGCCCGTAGGATCAGGGTAATAAAAACAACGTCTCCGCCCCGATCTTGGGGGACAAGGACTGGTCAGCGTTATGAATATTCAGAAATATTTTCAGGACTTTAGCGACGAGTATCTCAATCGGGTCGGCGCGGATTTCGATCCCGACCTGTTGGGGGATTGGACGGAGGGAGACAGCTTATTCGCGGACGGGTTGACGGACCGAGACACGGGCCTGGGGCATGTGGTGCGGGAATTGCGGATGCCCCACCTGGATACTAGCAGTTTAACCGGGGGCGACCTGGACGACGACTGGTATCAGGCGGAAGTGGTGGGGGAAGAAGCGGTGGGCGGTCAAACCCCCACCCCGGATCAAAATGTCACTGAGGGGTTACTGCTCTCCGTGGGGTTATCCTCCGTGGACGGCCAGCCTATTGAAACCTGGGATGAACTCCAGGGTAGGGACGACCGGCGCTGGGAACTGGAGCCGGAATCGGCGGAGGATTACGGAGGCTTGTCCGACGACCGCTAGGCCGATTTGCGAGCGCCGGGTTTGGACGGCGCTTCCGCGGGCAGAAATTCGAGGTGATTGAAGAGGGTGGTCACAAAGGCGAAGAGCAAAAAGGGTAGGGACAAGACCAACACCAGCCCCACCGTCGCCAGGGCGTAGATTTGCCGGGTGCTACTCCAGAGCGCCAGCGCCGTGGCCAGGGAGAGAAAAATCACAATCAGCCAAACGATAATCTGTCCGTAAATGTCCCCAAAGGTCAGGGTGCAGACCATACGGTACTTAGGGGCTTCTGGTTCCATGGAAAATTCCTCAGCGTCGGGGGAAGGGGTTCTCAAAATTCTAGACCATGTTTTTGGCGCGTCAAACTTTAATTTTTTCCATTTCCCCGCTCCCGTTTTCTGATCCCCATTCCCGTAGGCGGCGTAATAAGTCGGCAGTATGCCGAAGTAGGGGCTAGGGGGGATAAAACCGGGGGGCCACTTTTGACAACCGCTAAATAAGCCCTAGCTCTGGGATTCCTTTTTGACAAAATCGGCGATCACCAAAGGGGCGCTGTCCGTTTCCCCCAGGGGCGTCGGCGCCTCCTCGTAGGGCGGCGCCTGTCGGGCGTCCGTAATCAGCCAGTCCAGCGCCGCGGCTTGGACGTCGATGGCGGCGCCGGTTTTATCGACGCAGTAGCGTCCGAAGACCAATTTATCCACTAGTCGCACGCCGGGCCCCAGCCGAGAATATTCAAAAATCACGCTGTTATCCACCACGGCGCCGCTACAGATCCAACAACTGGGGCCGATCATACTGGGGCCAATGATGGTGGCGCCGTCTTCGACGCGGGTCATGCCGCCGATATAGACGGGGCCCTGAATATTGACCTTATCCCAGTTGACCGCCACATTAATGCCGGTAAAGACTCCCGGACGCGCTTCAATGCCGGGAATTTCCACATTTTTAATTTCCCGTAACAAGACCCCCCGCACCGCTTCCCAATAGTCCGGCACTTTACCGATATCCACCCATTCAAAGTCCATATTGACCGCGTAGAACGGCGCTTTTTTCTCCACCAGTTGGGGAAAAAGTTGACTCCCTAAATCGTATTCCTGATTGGAGGGGATATAGTCGATAATCTCCGGCTCAAAAATATAAATACCGGTGTTAATTTGGTCGCTCAGCGCCGCCTCGACGCTGGGTTTTTCCTGGAAGGCCTTAATCCGTCCGTCTTCGTCCGTCACCACTACCCCGTAACTGGAGACCAATTCCCTGGGAACAGTTTTAGTGATAATGGTGGCCAGCGCCCCCTTTTCCCGGTGGAATTTCACCGCCGCGGTTAAGTCCAAATCAATCAGCGCGTCCCCGCAGAGCACCACAAAAGTCTCGTCAAAAAAGGGATTAAACTCCTGAATCCGCTTCAAACCTCCTGCCGATCCTAAGGCTTCCCCCTGCAAATCTCCGTCCACAATTCGCCCCTCGAAAGAGTAGGCTATCTGCACGCCAAAACGTTGACCATCGCGAAAATAACTTTCAATTTCTTCGGCTAAATGACTCACATTGACCATGATTTGATCAAAGCCGTGTTGACGAAGCAATTCCAACAAAAATTCCATCACCGGCTTTTGAAAAATAGGAATCATGGGCTTGGGAATGGTATGGGTGATGGGTCTGACCCGCGTTCCTTTCCCCGCGGCCAAAATCATGGCTTTCATGGCGTCCTATCCTCAATTGACCGCGATCAAAGCGGTCGTTGCACTTGGCTAGTTTACCATTTCCCGGACGTTTTCTCGAAAAGTTCCCCTCGCTTGTCAAGGGCGGGGGCCTAGGGTAGCGTAGTTAACAGCGCCGTCTGTCCCCCGGCGCGCCGTCCCCAATTCCCTATGGCAGACTTTTTACTCCAGCACAGTTGGTTAATCCCCCTTTATAGTCTGGCCGGCGCCGTTTTGACCCTGCCCTGGTCTTTTCGTCTGATCCGCGCAACCGGGCCCCGCCCAGCGGCGTACTTTAATATTTTGATGACCCTGATTTCGGCGCTCCACGGGTTGGCGGCCTTAACCGCGGTCTGGGGACAACCGGCCCGACAGTTGGTCTGGGACTGGCTGACGGTGGCGGATTTAAACCTTTCCTTGTCCGTGCAAATTTCCCCCGTGACCATCGGCGCGCTGGAAGTGGTGACGGGGGTTAGTTTTTTAGCCCAACTCTACGCCCTGGGCTACATGGAAAAGGACTGGTCGCTAGCTCGTTTTTACGGACTGCTGGGCTTTTTCGAGGCGGCGCTGGGGGGCATCGCCCTCAGCGATTCTCTCTTGTTCAGCTATGCTCTGCTGGAGATGCTGACCCTCTCCACCTATTTACTCGTGGGTTTTTGGTACGCTCAACCTCTGGTTGTCAGCGCCGCCCGGGACGCCTTTTTAACCAAACGGGTGGGCGATATTATTTTACTGATGGGTCTGGTGGCGCTCTCCAGTTACGGGGAGGGGTTAACTTTTTCGCAACTGGAAACCTGGGCCGCTAGCTCCCCGATTCCTCCCCTGACGGCGGCGCTGTTGGGGTTGTCTCTCATTGCCGGGCCCACGGGGAAATGCGCTCAGTTTCCCCTTAACCTCTGGCTGGACGAAGCGATGGAAGGCCCCAACCCGGCGGGGATTATGCGAAATTCCATTGTCGTTTCCGCCGGCGCCTACGTCTTGATTAAGCTCCAGCCGGTTTTTACCCTCTCCCCCCTTGCGGCGGGAACCTTAATCACCCTCGGCGCTTTTACCGCCGTCACCTCGTCCTGTATTGCTCTGGCCCAGATTGACATCAAACGAACCCTCTCCCACTCCACCAGCGTCTATTTAGGCTTAGTCTTTATCGCCGTGGGGCTGGGGGACGTGGATATCGCCTTTTTACTGCTCTTTAGCCACGCCTTGGCCAAAGCCCTGCTCTTTATGAGCGCCGGCGCCGTCATTACCACCACCAGCAACCAAAATATTATGGAAATGGGGGGCCTTGGCTCCCGGATGCCCGCCACTACCACGGCTTTTCTCGTGGGCGGTCTGGGGTTAATTTCTCTTCTGCCTTCGGGGATGTTCTTCACCTGGAGTCGTTGGTTCAATGGGGATTGGGGCGTCAATGGCTGGCTCTTGGCCCTATTGGCGGTTGTTAACCTACTCTCGGCGCTCAATTTAACCCGCGTCTTTCGTTTAGTCTTCCTGGGCGTCGCCCAAGCGAAAACCCGCCGGGCGCCGGAGGTGGCTTGGCCGATGGCGGTTCCGATGGTCAGCCTGATTTTGTTGACGCTCTGCGCCCCCTTGGCTCCCTTAACCTGGCCCCTCTGGCTTTCCCCGAACCCGCCGCTTCATCGGGAATTAGGCGGAATTTTAAGTCAAGCGCCGGCGCTGTTAATTCTGACGGGAGTCGCGGGCGTGGGTATCGGTTTTCTGCTCCCCCTGGGACGAGCTTGGTCCCGTCCCACCCTTCTGCCCCTGCGTTTCTTTCAGGATCTTTTCGCCTACGATCTTTATCTAGACCGGATCTATTCCGTGACCATCGTGGCCGCCGTGAGCGCCGTCGCCAAAATGAGCGCTTGGTTTGACCGTTACGTCATCGACGGCGCCGTTAATTTGGTGAGTCTGGCGACCCTTTTTAGCGGCAGCGCTTTGAAGTACAATGTTTCGGGTCAATCTCAGTTTTATCTCCTCACCATGCTGGTGGCGCTGAGTCTCCTCTTTTGGTTTACCTTGAGCGACCAATGGGGCCTCATTAGCCAGTTTTGGGGCGACTGGCTTGGCGGCGCTTCTTAATTTGAAGCGTCTGAGGCGGAAGCTCTCAAGGCGACAGACGTATCTCCCCCGGCTAAACTTCGGTAAACTAGAGGCGTACTGCTGGTGAGCGGCCGATGAGCGCGAAAAACGATACCCTTCCCCTCTTACTAGCCTTGGCGGTTACTGGAACCGTCGTTGGGGGCGGCGCCTGGTGGTTAAGCGGACAATTTAGCTCCCCACCGTCGGCGCCGACCGCGGGGAGCGGGTTGCAAAGCGCGGCCAACGTCCCCGCGGGGCGCTTTCGCTACGGCGGGAGCACCACCTTCGCCCCCATCCGGGATATCGCGGATCGGGAAATCATGCGGCAATTGCCTCAATTTCAGTTAATCTATGTCGATCCCATCTCCGGCACGCCGGGTTCGGGCAAAGGCATCGAAATGCTCATTGACAATCAACTCAATCTCTCCCAATCCTCCCGTCCCCTAAAGGACTCCGAGCGCAAGAGCGCCGAAGCCAAGGGGTTTAAGCTAGGGGAAATTCCCGTGGCCATCGACGGTATCGCCGTGGCGGTGAATCCGGCGCTGAATTTGCCGGGGTTGACGGTGGCCCAACTCAAGGATATTTATACGGGCAAGATTCAAAACTGGCGAGAGGTCGGGGGGCCAGATTTGCCCCTAACGCCCTATTCCCGGGATCCTAAAGACGGGGGCACGGTCGAGTTTTTCCAGGATCAGGTTTTAGAGAAGGAAAAGTTTGGCGCCAATGTGGTTTATGTCCACAGCACCACGCCGGCTTTGCGGAAAGTCAGTCAAGATCCGGGGGGAATTTACTACGCCTCGGCGCCGGAATTAGTGCCCCAGTGTAGCGTTAAACCTTTGCCCCTGGGTCGCAAGCCAGGAGAGTGGGTGGCGCCCTATCAGGAACCCTACGTTCTCCCGGCCCAGTGTCCCCAACAGCGCAATAGCCTCAATAAAGCCGCTTTTCAGGAGGCGACCTACCCCATTACCCGTAATATCTTTGTCATTGTCAAAGAGGACGGGGGAGAGCAGGAACAAGCCGGGCGGGCCTACGGTAATTTACTGCTGACCCAGGAAGGCCAGCGCCTAATTGAACAGGCCGGTTTTGTGCCCCTACGATAGCCGTCCTTCACTCCCGGCGCCGGGTGGGGGAAAATTCGCTAAACTAATTCAGCTAAACGTTTCAGCCTTCTATTGCCTGTCTCCGCATGACGTCGTCCCCCCTGCCCCCGATTTCCCGTCGAACCGCTTTAAAACTTTTGGGTGTGGGAGGTGTGGGAGGACTCCTCGGCTATTCCCGTTTCGCTAAGCCCCAGCCCTCCCGCTATCAACTCGACCGGTTGGCTCTGCCGAAGACCTTGGGGGAAAGCCGCTCCGCGGTCATTGTCGGCGCCGGTCTGGCGGGTTTGGCCGCGGCCTACGAACTGAGTCAACGGGGTTTTCAGGTGACCCTGCTGGAAAAGTCCCCTAACCTGGGGGGGAAAGTGGCGGGCTGGCCCATTGAGGTGGAAGGGGAAGTTTTTCAAATGGAGCACGGTTTCCACGGCTTCTTCCCCCAGTACTACAACCTCAAAAGCATTGTGAAGGAGTTGGCCATTGAGGACAATTTCCGCTCCCTCGATTTTTATTCCCTGGTTTTTCGGGAAGGCTACGAGCCGGAGGTCTTTCGCCCCAGTCATTCCGCCTTTCCCTGGAATATCGTCGATTTGGCGCTTTCTTCCCCCAACCGTTGGCGCTGGGGCATTAACCTAACCCAGGTTTCCCATTTACAGGTCTTTCGGGCTATTAGCGGCTTTCAAATTCCTGAAAGTTATAACCGTTTGGATCAGGTGGCGGTGACGGATTGGGTGGCCCGGGGTTTTCCCCAGGGACTTTACGATCTTTACTTTCTCCCCTTTGCGAAATCGAGTCTCAACGCGCCGGACATTTTGAGTACAGGAGAACTGCTCCAGTTTTTCCACTTCTACTTTTTCGGCAATCCCGAAGGGTTAGCCTTCCACGGCACGGTGGACGACATGGTCACCAGTTTGGTTATGCCCATGATCCGGGCTATTGAAGCCCAGGGAGGACAAATTATTACCGAAGCGACGGTGCAAGAGATTCATTGTGAAAAGGATAAGATTAAAAATTTGACTTACCAAACCGGGAGCGCCGTCGCCAATATTCCCTTTACCGTAGAGCGCAATCCCCTGCTCAGTAACGCCGGCGAAACCTACTACGGCGCCGGGGATCAGGTTTATCTTACTAACGAGAAAGAGACCGAGGCGCTCTCCCTCACCTGTAGTCATCAGGGTTGCACGGTGGCTAAACAGGAAAATGGTCAGTTTATTTGCCCCTGTCACGGCGCCGTCTATGACCAGAACGGCAAAGTTCTGCGGGGGCCGGCCCGCAGGGATCTGACCCGTTACCGGGTTAGTAAACAGAGGGAGCAGGGAGCGGAATTAACGGCCATTACTGAGCGGGTTAACCCGACGGAAACCCTAAGCGCCGATTACTATATTCTGGCCGCGGACGTGGTGGGAATGAAACATCTAGCGGCCCGGTTAAGCGGAGATATTAACCCAGATTTTCAACAACAACTGCAAACCCTAGCGGTGGCGGATCCCTTCGCCGTGGCCCGCTTTTGGTTTGACCGGGATTTTGACTGGCCCCACAGTAACTTTGCCTCCCTCTCCGGCTACCGCCTCACCGATAGCATCACCCTCTACCACCGCATCCAGACCCAATTTATCGACTGGGCGGAACGCACCGGCGGCAGTGTGGTGGAACTCCACGCCTATTGTTATAAAGAGAAAGATTTCCCCACCCAGTCGGCGCTGTTGGAGACCTTTGCAGAGGAACTCTACGAAATTGTGCCGGAGTTGCAAAGCGCCGTCCTATTACATCAAGAACTGGTCAACCAAAAGAACTTTTCCGGCTTTCCCCCCGGCAGTTACGACCGGCGCCCGGCGACGGAAACCCCCATCGATAACCTCTTTTTGGCGGGAGATTGGGTAAAAATGCCCTTTCCCTGCGGCTTGATGGAGCGGGCCATTAGTAGCGGTTTGCTGGCCGCCAACGGCGTCTGCCACGCGGAAGGACTCCAGCGCCGGGAATTGTTGACGGTGCGGCCGGAGGGGCTTTTTCAGATTTAGTGTCGAGATCCCCCCTAACCGCCCTTATCAAAGGGCGGCACAAGACTCAAAGTCCCCCTTGTAAAGGAGGATTTAGGGGGATCAAACGCCAAAACCGGTCTTTACCGAGATCTGTGTACGCGGTAGCCTTACAAAGGGGGATTGTCCCACTGCTCAACGCCGTACCCAAAGGTCTAGTGTAGGGGGATCACAAACGAAGTCTTTAACGGAGATCTAGATCTGTTTCTACTCCTCCTTAATCACATAGGAGGGACTCAGCCAACCCCGGCGCCAGAAGAAAATCAAGGAGCCGCCGGCGATGGCGACCATCACCGCCCAGGTGGCCCAATAGCCCCAGGGAGATTTCAATTCCGGCATATTTTCAAAGTTCATGCCATAGACCCCGGCGATAAAGGTGAGGGGAATAAAAATGGTGGAAATGACGGTGAGAAATTTCATCACTTCGTTCATTTTATTACTCATGGAGGTCATGTAAACTTCCATCAAACTGGAGGCTAATTCCCGATAAGCTTCGATAATATCCAAGACCTGGATAATGTGGTCGTAGCAGTCGCGAAAATAGACCCGCACCTCGGGACTCACTAAGGTGTTGCTATCCCGCAGGAGCACGTTCATCACATGGCGCAGGGGCCAAATCAAGCGCCGGAGAGCCAGCAGTTCCCGGCGAATATGATAGATTTCTTCCATCAATTGCCCGTTGGGATTGCGGATAATGGTGTCTTCTAGCGCCTCGATCCGTTCTTCGTAGTCCTCTAGGAGGGGAAAATACTCGTCGATGAGCATATCCAACAACAGATAAACCAAATAATCGGCGCCTTCGTGACAGACCCGCCCCTGATTAGCCCGAATCCGGTTGCGGACGGGGTCAAAATCGGTGATGTCCCCTTCCTGAAAAGTTAAAAGATAGCGCTTGCCAAGGACAAAACTGACCTGCTCGCTCTCGAAGCCGTCCTCTTCCGGGTTGGGTTTAACCCGGTGGGCGAGGATCATGACATGGTCGTGGTAGTCCTCAATCTTGGCCCGCTGGGGCACGTTGACCACGTCTTCCAAAAGTAGGGGGTGGAGTTTAAAGATTTCCCCCACCTGTTTGAGCACCTCTTCGCTCCCCAAACCCTGAATATCCATCCAGGAAACCGTATTGGTTCCCAGATAGGGCCGCAGGGCGTTGGGCGTCAAATCCGATTTCCGCACCGCGTGATCCGGGCTGTAGTCGATCAGAACAATACGGGAGGGGTGGGCGTCCGGCTCAATGCTGAGGGTGCCCGGCTCGCTCCCCGGCTCGTCGTAGAAATAGTCGAAATAGTCTTCTTCTTCCTCTTCCGGGTCGTTAACGGCAAAAGTCCGCTGGAGGAATTCGGGGGTGGGCGCCGGGGGAGATTGAGTCATAAGTCCTAGCAACCTAAGGTGTGTTTAAGATGGGCAAATTTCGGCGCCCCCCTGGTTGCTAAAGAAAAATAGCTCAGGGCGGGCCGAGAATCAAGACAGACGATCGGGGAAGATCGGGGGGGGGAGGCTGAGTCACCGGATTCGCTTACTGAACATAAGCGTGATTAAAGAGCCGTCCCCCATCATAGAAGGCTTGATTGTCCATCGCAACCCGCGGCGCTTCTGGGGTTTAACCGGTTTGTTCGGTTTCCTCCGCCACTGCTCCGAAGAAACTCGGCCCCCCCGTCAGGTTTCGCCAATAGCTCTATATTTCATCGGATTGAGCGCCCACCGGCGGAATGTAGACTCTAAGGTCGATTCTTTTAGATTGGTTCCCCCAAAATAGGGGCGTTAGGGGGGGCTTCCTCTAAAAAAATCCCCCAAACCGGGGCGGCTTGGGGGGCTTCTTAAACTATTACACTACGAAATAGAGAAATCTATTACCAGTGGAACCTAGCTTACCACATAGGCGGCCTGGGGCAGGGCTTCCGCCAAGCTCCGCACGGCGGCCACCATAGCCACTTCGTCGTTCAGTTGATTAACGGCGGAACCGACGCCGACGCCGCTAGCGCCGCTGGCGATGGCCAAAGGGACGGTGACGCTAGAAAGACCGGAGGCGCAGAGGACGGGAACCTCCACGGCCCGGGAGATGACGTAGGCCGCGGCCAGGGTGGGAACGGCTTTTTCCATCAGTCCTAAAATACCGCTTTGACGGGGTTGGGCGCTGGTTCCGCCTTCCGTTTGGATCAGGTCGGCGCCGGCAGTTACCAATTCCTGCGCTAATTGGGCCTGTTCGTTCAGGGCTAAAATGTGGGGCACCGTCACGGAAAGCAAGGTGTGGGGCAGGCGGGCCCGGGTGGCTCGGGTCAAGGCCAATACTTCCGGCGCTTCAAAGCGGCGCCCCTGGGCGTAGAAGCTGTCAAAGTTGCCGATTTCCACTAGATCGGCGCCGAGCTGGACGGCTTGAGCCAATAAATCGGGATCGACCGCGGACACGCAGACGGGAATTTGGATCAAGCGCCGGACTTGCTCGATCAACAGCGGATCGGCGGCGATATCCACAAAGGTCGCGCCCCCGGCTTGGGCGGCCCGAACGACGGCTGTAACTTTCTCGACGTCGAAATTATTGAGGCCGCTAATCACCTTCAGCGCCCGCCGTTGCGATAGCGCGTTTTCTAAGGATTGAATACCCATAGCGTTAATGATAATTTTGAATTGTTCCCCATTATAGCGGAAGGAGAGTCCATGGCCGCGCCCGCTTCTATCGAGGTTTTCACGGTCGGTGAGTTGAGTTTCCCCCTCTGGCGCCTCGGGGAAACGGACTCCACCAACGCCGTCGCTTGGCGCCTGTTAACGGCGGGTCAAACGCCGCCCCTAGCGGTTCAGGCCGAGAGCCAAAGCGCCGGTCGGGGCCAATGGGGCCGGGTCTGGCGCTCGGAGCCGGGGGGCTTATACTTATCCTTACTTTGGGCGCCGAAACGGGATCTGCTCCCCCAGGCGCCCTGGGTTTTAGCCAGCGCCTGGGGTCTAGCGGACGCGTTAAATCAAGTCGGCGCTCCCGCGGGGTTAAAGTGGCCCAACGATCTGCTTTTAGAGGGGCGAAAACTGGGGGGAATTAAACTCGAAGCCAAGGGGAACGCTCTAGTGATCGGCGCCGGTCTCAATTGGGCTAATCCGGTTCCCCCCACCGGCGCTCAGCTTCAACCCTTTTGTCGCTCCGCCGGTTTAGGGGCGCTACAAACCCTAGAGGATTTATTAGCCTCGGCGCTGACGGGGTTAATTCGGGGCTTAACCGCCCACGAAAAAGAAGGTCTAGCGCCGATTTTAGACGGCTATCACCAGTACTTTTCCCATCGGGGTCTGGAAATCAAACTACCCGGCGGCGGTCAAGGCGTCATTCAAGGCGTCACGGCCCAAGGGGATTTAGAAATTTTATGTTATTCTCCCGGCGCTCGGGTTCGCCGCTTCTTTCCCCCCGGTAGTTTGCAATTGGGTTATTCCTTGGGCGCGTCCCAGCGGTAAAGGGCAATCATCAGCGCCGCTAACCCCAGTTGGAGAGCTAAGTTGGGGAGCAGAGCGCCGGGATCTTTCCCCGCCAAGAGTTGGAGCGAAAAAATAAAGGCGCCGATGAAAGCGGAGGCGCCGAGACCAAGATAGGCAAAACGACGCAGACCCCGGTAAGGCGCTTCGGCTTCGGCCTTGAGGCGGGCGTAACGTTGGGGAGAAAGGGGCGGTTTAGACAAGAAAAAAAAGGGAGCAAATGAGCTGAGCGATTAAAGTATACGCTCAATCGAATCCCCGAACTTGAACGGCGGCGTCCAGAACCGGAATCTCCGCTATCGTAGGATTTACCCCCCCCCGCTAGGGGTTCCTTCAGGATAAAGTCCCATTTCTTTAATCGGTTGGGAGTCGGCGTTATGGAAGATTTCAGTCATTACTACCAGATTCTGGGTTTAGACCCCGGCGTCGGCCTAGAAGAGGTTCACCAGGCGTACCGGGATTTGGCCTTTATCTGGCATCCAGACCGCTTGCCCCTCCATCCCGCCCGCCTACGGGAAAAGGCCGCCGATAAACTGAAGCAAATTAACGAAGCCCACGACCGCCTGCGGGAGCGGTTGCGTCAAGAATCAGAACCGCCGGCCCCGGCGCCGAAGCCCCCCTCCGCCCCAAAAACGAAACCCGCGGCGCCCTGCCGCCAGCGCCCCTATTATCGGGATTTTACCGGCGCCGATCTCCAGGGGGCGAATTTGAAAGAAAAAGATCTGTCAGGGCGAACCTTGAGCCAAGCCAATCTGAGTTACGCCGACCTTAGCGACAGTTTTCTCCACCAGGTCAACCTGGAAAACGCCAACCTCTTCCGAGCCAAATTAGTGCGGGCTAATTTACTGGAAGCCAACCTCCGGGGCGCCAATTTACGAGAAGCGGATTTAATGGGCGCCGATCTCAGCGGCGCCGATCTGCGGGAAGCGGATTTAACCGGCGCTAAAGTCCGGGCCGGGAATCGACTAATGGTCAAACTCACCGGCGCTCGTCTCAGCGGCGCGATTCTCCCCGACGGCGCTCGTCACGCTTAGTCCGTTGGTCGTTCAATAATACCGCCCCCCAGCAGTTTTTCTCCCTGGTAAAAAACCGCCGCCTGGCCCGGCGTAATCCCAAATTGAGGCTCCCCAAAGCGCAGTCGTAAACGCCCGTCCTCGGCGGGAATGGCGAGGACGGCCACCGGCGCCGACCGATAGCGGACTTGAACTTCGCAGGTTAAAGGTTGCCGGGGTTCGGGAATGGAAACCCAGTTCAGGCGATGGACCCGGCACTCCCCGCTTCCGGCGCTGTCCCGATTGCCGACAATGACCCGGTTTCTGACGGGATCGAGCTTGACCACATAGAGCGGCTCCGGCGCCGCCACTCCCAACCCTTTGCGTTGCCCGATGGTGTAATGATGAATACCTTCGTGTTGTCCGAGAACCCGGCCTTCCAGATCGACGATGTCTCCGGGTTTCGGCGCAAGGTACTGGTTTAAAAAGGTTCCCATGGAGCCGTGGGCTTCCACCAGACAGAGATCCTGACTTTCCGGTTTAGCGGCGGTTTTTAGACCCAATTCCTCGGCGATTTGACGAGTTTGGGTCTTGGTTAGCTCTCCCAGGGGAAAGAGAACCCCGCTTAGAACCTCTTGACTGAGGTCGTAGAGGAAATAGGACTGATCCTTATGACGATCTAACGCCCGCAGGAGTTGCCAGCGCCCGTTTTCGGGATCTCGGGAGACCCGGGCGTAATGCCCCGTCGCCACTCGGTCAATGCCGAAGGTTTCCCGCCCGTAGCGCGACAGGGGACCAAACTTCACCGCCCGGTTACATTGGGAACAGGGCAGAGGCGTGATCCCCTCTTGATAGCTGGAGACCACGTAGTCCAAAATTTCCGTTTGAAAAACGTCCCGGCTATCCACAATCTGGTGGGGAATCCCCAACTGCTCGCAGATAAACGCCGCGTCCACCATTCCCTCCGAGCAACATTGCCCCTTGCCCTTCATTAACCAAAGGGTGACGCCGACCAAATCGTAGCCCTGACGCTGGAGCAGCGCCGCGGCGACGGAACTATCGACGCCGCCTGAGAGTCCGACAAGCGCTTTTTTATCCATAACTCGTTTACCCGTAACTTGGCGGCCAAAATTTTTGTCTATCTAGGCTAACATTTCCGTTCCTCGAAGCAGAGTTTGGGGCAAGAACCGGCGCCGCTCTCCCCCAATGGATTAAGACTGAGCCTGACTATCCCAGGCCTGGGCCGCGTCCGCCAGCGCCTGCTCCACGGTTTTTTGCTTCAGCATGGCGGCGGCGAGGTTTTCGTAGAGCGCCTTTTGCAGGAGACCGATATTTTTGCGGGGGGGAATCAGCACTTCAGCGGTTTTCAGTTGCTCGGCGCTGACGAGGCGAGCTTGCTCAAGGGCCGTCGTTTTTCCCCCCCGCTCTAACTGTTTAATGTAGGCCTCGACCGCGGCTTGGGCGGAAGGCAGAACATTGGCCGCTTGAGCGAAGGCCAGTTGATTCTCGGCGTTGGTGACGAATTGGGCCAAGTTCAGCGCCGCCTGGGGATTTTTGGTCGCTCGGGGAATGACTAAATTCATCACGGCCACATTGGTTTTGCCGGTAGATCCCGTAATTTGCGGCGCCGCGGCGGAGACCTTAGCGATTTGGGGGGCGTTGGTTTCAATGCTGGTGAGAAATTCCGGCCCGGTGGAGAGGAGGGCGATGGCGCCGCTTTGATAGAGTTCCACGGCGTGACGGTGACCCTGGGTCAAGACTTCCGGCGGGAGCAGGCCCTGTTGATAGAGATCCACCCAATACTGAAACGCGGCTTTGCCGGCGGCGCTGTTAAAGGCGGCCTTTCCTTGGTCGTCCAGTAGTTCAACGCCCATCTGGGGGAAACTCTCCATCACTTCCCCGGAGTCGTTGGGCGCCAAGGTGACAAAGAAGCCGTATTTGCCGGTTTTCTCCTTAATCGTTTTGGCCGCCTGGGCCAATTCCGCAAAGGTGGCGGGCGGCGCCGTTAACCCCGCTTGTTGGAGTAAATCTTGGTTATAAACAGTGACCTTAGTGGTGAGATACCAAGGAAAGCCGAAGGTTTTTCCCTCCAGACTATTGGCTCGCCAGATGTTGGGCAAATAGCGAGCCTTCACCTCGGGGCTGACCTGTTCGTCTAGGTTCAGCCAGGCGTTTTTGGCGGCCAGTTGGGCGGCGAATTTGGGATTGAGGTTAACCACGTCCGGCGCCGTATTGGCGGAGACGGCGGTTAAAATCTTGCTCTCCATGGCTTCCCAGGGAATATCTACCCATTTCACGTCTGTTCCCTCCGGCTCCTGCTGGAAGGTCGTCAACAATTCCGTAAAGTAGGGCGTAAACTTCGGCTGGAGTTGCATCGTCCAAAACTCAATCCCCCCCGTCGGCGCCGGAGTCGTTTGACAACTCATTAACCAACTGAGGAGCAGACCCCCCAGCGCCCACCCGAGCCATTTACCCAAATTTTTCAGTCCCATTACCAGTCTCACCGGCGTTATGCCAGGTTAAAGCCCCAAATAAATTGTCAACGCCAAAAATCTTAGCAGGGAGGCGGCGCTAGGCCCTAAAATCGCCTCTAATCCCTAATCCCTAATTCCCAACCCCGAACCGCCTACTCGACCTGGGCGGGAATCTGCTACAGTACTGGGGATCAAAGTTCCAAAGTTCAGCATTTATTTCTATGGCTGTCGTGATGCAAGTGGGCGCTCGCCAAATTCAAGACCGGGAGCTATACCCCCTTCTGGCGCAGTACCAGTTCTTGCCCCGTCTGGCAAGGGAAATCATCGTCGATCAAGCGATCGTTGATATTGGCTGTAGCGCCGAAGAGCAAGACCGGGCCCTAGCGTTTTTCTGCCAGCAGAACCAGATCGCCAACGAAGAGAGCCTACAAGGGTTCCTCGCTCAGTCCGGCATGACCCTAGAGCAGTTAAAAGCCTATGTTGTTAGAGATTTAAAGCTGGAACAATTCAAACGCAAAACTTGGGAAGACCAAATCGAAGGGCATTTTTTAGCCAGCAAGGATAAACTCGACCGCGTCGTCTATTCCCTAATCCGCACCCGGGAGCCGGGTATCGCCCAGGAGCTTTATTTCCGTATTCAGGAAGGGGAAGAAGATTTCGCCCAACTGGCTCGCCAATACTCGGAAGGGGGAGAGGCGGAAACCGGCGGTCTCATCGGCCCCGTGGAGTTGAACGTGCCCCATCCCCAAATTGTGCAAATTCTGAAAACCACCCCCGCCGGCCAACTAGCGCCGCCCGCCCAGATCGGGGAATGGTGGGTTGTCCTAAGATTAGAAAAATATCTGGCCAGCCAACTGGACGACGCCATGCGGGCCCGACTGCGGAACGACCTCTTCCAGCGCTGGCTCCTCAACCAATTGCAAAAAGAGGTGAAGCTGTTCCCGCCCCCGGAAGCGGAAACTCCGGCGCCGATTGCCGACTCCTCCGATTTAATCCTCTTAGAGTCCCCTTGGGACGCCCCCTAATCAGATATCAGTTAACAGATATCAGATATCAACTCCCGCCAAGCGCAATGCCTGTTTAAATAAACCTAACTAAATAAACCTAAATTTTATCAATTCCTATGCCTTTAACCCTAACAGATTACCAATCCTTCCTCGCCCAGACGCCGCCCTTTAATACGCTACCCCCCGACGTTGTCGCCGCCATCGCCGGCAAGCTGGAAACCTGGCGCTACCGCATGGGACAGGTGATCATTATGCGGAACAAGTCGCCGAACCATGTTTTTCTGCTGGTGGAAGGGCAGGCTCGTCTGTTGGGGTACGACCCCCGCACCAATTTGCCCGTCACTTTACAACTTCTACAACCCGGAGCTTTGATCGGCGCCGTTAATTCTCTACGCAATCTGCCTTGCGAAACCGCCATCGCCTCGGTGGAGTCGGTCTGCGCCGGATTAAGTTTGGAGGCGTTCGCACAACTTCTAAAAGACTATCCCCAGTTTCAGGCTTACTTTCAAGAGGCCCCCGCCTGGGCGGAATTGTTTGACTTGATCGGCAACCACCTACAAAAACAAGCCCAGGGCGAAGGAGATTTGCGGGAATTGACCCTAGAACTCCACACTCGTTCTCAAGTTTGCGTCCTAGCGCCGGGCGCTCATAGTCTAGACCAGTACCCTCAATTAAGGGATAGGGAATATCTCTGGTTCCTCAGTAGCGGTCAGGCGTCGGATTTGGCGACGGGGGATCTCCTCAATCCCGGCGCCGGTAAAACTCTAGAGGTAAAAGGCGACCAACCCGCCCGGTTTATCGGCGTGCCGGAGTTGGGATTGACCTTTGTGTCTTACGAGGACGAAACCGTTCCCTTGTCGGACGTTTCCGTTTTACCCCCTCAAGACTCCCCCTACGCCGATATCCCCTACGCGGATGATTCCCTTCTCGGCGCGCCGCCCCCCAAAGCGCCGTCGGGGCGAAAATCCTACCCCATTCTGCGGGGCAATACGTCCCAGGAAGTGGCGGTGGCCTGCTTCCAAATGGTGAGTCAGTATTTTGGCATGCCTTTTCGTCGAGACGTGATTCAGCGCATTGTTAACGAAGAGTTGCGACGCAATGAAACCCTCTCCCTTCAGGTGAGCGGCGCGATTACGGAGTTAATGGGTCTGACCAGCCAGTTGGCCCGGGTGCCCCACAAAGCCTTTACCCAACTGCAAGTTCCCTTTTTAACCCAATGGCAAGACAGCTTGGTGGTGGTCTACGAGGCTCAGGAGCGCCAAGTGGTGGTGGGAGATCCCCGTTTGGGTCTAACCCGCCGCAAGCCCCAGGAGTTTTTGCAGACCTGGGGTCAGGACGGCGTCGGCGAGGTCATTCTCCTGCAACCCGCCAAGGACACCCCCCAGGAACGCTTTGGTCTCAGTTGGTTCGGGCCGGCGCTGAAGAAGCATAAATGGGTGCTCCTACTGGTCTTTGTGGCCTCTTTCTTCGTGCAATTGTTTGGCTTGGCTAACCCCTTGATGATCCAGATCATCATCGATAAGGTCATTGTCCAAAATAGCCAGGACACCTTGCAGGTGTTAGGAATCGCCCTCCTCGGCATCGCCATTTTCGAGGCGATTTTAAGCACACTACGAACTTACTTATTTGTCGATACCACCAACCGCATCGACATGAGCCTCGGCTCGGAGATCATCGACCACCTGCTCCGCCTGCCCCTGCGCTACTTTGAAAAGCGCCCGGTGGGGGAAATTTCCACCCGGGTGAACGAGTTGGAAAATATCCGCCAATTCCTCACCGGCACGGCGCTGACGGTGGTGCTGGATTCGGTCTTCTCCGTGGTCTATATCGTGGTGATGATCGTCTATAGCCCCGTGTTGACGGCGGTGGCGCTGGGGATTGTGCCGATTTTCGTGCTGATGACCCTGGTTTTTTCCCCCCTAATTCGGCGCCAACTGCGCTTAAAGGCGGAGCGCAACGCCCAGACCCAATCCTACTTGGTGGAGGTGATGTCCGGGATTCAAACCGTCAAGGCCCAAAATATTGAACTCCGCTCCCGCTGGCAGTGGCAAGATAAATACGCCCGTTACGTCGGCGCCGGTTTTAACACGGTTTTAACCTCGACCCTGGCGGGGTCCACCAGCCATTTCCTCAACCAACTCTCGGGCCTTTTGGTTCTCTGGGTCGGCGCTTACCTTGTGCTGAAACAGGAATTAACCCTCGGACAACTGATCGCTTTCCGCATCATCGCCGGTTACGTCACCTCCCCCATTTTGCGCCTAACCCAACTCTGGCAAAACTTCCAAGAAACGGCGCTGTCCCTGGAACGGCTGGCGGACATTGTCGATACGCCCCAGGAGTCGGAGCGGGATCGGTTCAATATCCCCATGCCGGAAGTGAAGGGCGCGGTCAAGTTTGAAAACGTCAATTTTCGCTTTAAGCCCCAGGGGCCTCTGCAACTGAACAACGTTAACTTAGCTTTTGAACCCGGCACTTTTGTGGCCATCGTCGGCCAAAGCGGCGCCGGTAAAAGCACCCTGACCAAGCTCCTGTCTCGCCTCTACGAGCCGGAAGGCGGCCGGATTTTAATCGACGGCTACGACATTAGCAAAGTGGAACTCTATTCCCTCCGGCGCCAAATTGGGGTCGTGCCCCAGGAAACCCTCCTCTTCGACGGCACGGTGCAGGAAAATATCGCCCTGACCAACCCCGAGGCCAGCACGGAGCAGATCATCGCCGCGGCCCAAGCCGCCGCCGCCCACGAGTTCATTATGGGCTTGCCCAACGGCTACAACACCCGAGTCGGAGAGCGGGGATCCTCCCTCTCCGGGGGCCAGCGCCAACGGATCGCCATCGCCCGCTCTGTTTTGCAACGTCCCAGCATTCTGGTTTTGGACGAAGCGACCAGCGCCCTGGATTACATCACCGAGCAACAGGTTTGTATTAACCTAGGGGAAGTTTTCCGGGAGCACACCGTTTTCTTCATCACCCACCGCCTCAGTTCCGTCCGCACCGCCGATGTGATCATCCTGATGGATAATGGTTGCGTGGCGGAGCAAGGAACCCACGAGGAGCTAATGGCCCAGAAGGGTCGCTATTATTATTTGTATCAACAGCAGGGAACCGAGCGGGGTTAGATTTTCCCCCAATCCCTAACCCCTAACCCCTAATCCCCAACGCCCATGAACCGCCTCCCCCAAGCCCCCGCCCCCGCTCAGAATAACGGTCGCGCCCAAGAACGAGCGCAGGATCAAGGCACCCTAAGCGACGTCCGGGAGACAGAGCCGAAACGCAAACCCCCGGTGGAACTGCGGGAAGACTCTTTCTTTCATCCCGAGCAGGCGCTGATTCTGCGGCAATCCCCAGTCTGGGCCAGGGGCATCGCCATGGCCATTGTGGGCGTCACCATCGCCGCCGTAACTTGGGCCAACATCGCCACCATCGAGCAAGTGATCCCCGCCACGGGACAACTGAAACCAAAGGATACGGTTAAGGATGTGCAAGCGCCGGTGAACGGGGTGGTCAAGCAAGTCTTGGTCAAAGACAACGCCGAGGTCAAAAAGGGGCAGACTCTGGTCGTTATGGACTCCGACACCACCGAGGCGGATTTGGTGGCGGCCCGGCAGATTAAGCGCCGGGTCGAGCAAGAAAACGCCTTTTATCGGGCGCTGTTGCAAAACGGGCTAACGGGAACCGATTTAGAGTCCGCTATTCAGCAATTGCGTTTGCCCTGGGAAGTGGTGGCGTTGGCCAACAACCGGGTTTCCCTTCAGGAAGAAAATCGGGTTTTTCAAGCCCAACTCGGCACTAAAGAAGACGGCGCTTTAAACCTCGATCAGGCGGCGCGGCTGAAAAGCTCCCAGTTTGAACTGCAAAGCCGGATGACCGCCGCTAGTTTAGAAATCGACCAACTGCAAAAACAACTAGCCCAGACCCAGGTACAATTAGCCTCTGCTCAAGCCCAGTTAATTGACGACCGTAAAATTCTGGCGGATCTACAAAACCGTAACCGCAAAGCCATCGCCGAAGCTCAACAAAGCCTCAAGATTGAGCAAAGAATCCTCGGGAGCGTCACGCCTCTGTTAGAAGAAGGCGCCCTAGCGAAATTACAGGTAGAAAAACAACAACAGGCCGTCAACGATCGCAACCAGCGCCTGATCGAGCAACAGGTTAACAGCGCGGTGGAAGTGGATAAACAGCGCCAACAGATCCAAACAAGGGAAGCGGAAATCCAGCGCCTGCAAAAGGAACAACAGCGAGTTAACCACCTGATCGATCAAGCCCAGGCCCGGATGGTCAACACCAGCGCCGTCACGGAAAAAGAAGTCTATGACCGCATCGCCGAAAACAATAAGCGCCTGGCGGAAATCGATAGCCAACTGACCAAAATTATCGTCGAAAACGATAAGCGCATTAACGAGCTGAATAGTCAAATTAGCCGGGCCC
The DNA here is from genome assembly GCA_016471375.1 of Cyanobacteria bacterium RI_101. GTDB lineage: Bacteria > Cyanobacteriota > Cyanobacteriia > Cyanobacteriales > Microcystaceae > Synechocystis. Next base: position 33,945 of record WGLZ01000054.1, on the reverse strand, counting down.
AAGTAACCCTGAAATATCAGGAAATCAAGGCGCCGGTGGACGGGGTGGTGTTTGATATGAAAGCCACTCCCGGCTACGTGACGCCGCCGAACCAAACCGAGCCGCTCCTGAAAATCGTCCCCAAAGATTACTTGGTGGCGGAGGTGTATGTAACCAATAAAGATATTGGTTTTGTCCGAGAAGGAATGCCCGCGGAAGTGCGCATTGACTCTTTCCCCTACAGCGAGTTTGGAGACATTAAGGGTTCGGTGGAATCCGTCGGCTCCGACGCCCTGCCCCCCGATCAGATTAACCAATTTTATCGATTCCCGCTGAAAATCACCCTAGGCAGTCAACAACTGAAAACCCAAAATCGCACTATCCCCCTCCAGTCTGGGATGTCCGTGACGGCCAATATTAAAGTCCGGGAAAAACGCACGGTGATGAGCCTCTTTACGGAACTCTTTACCAAGAAATTGGAGAGTCTGGAGACGGTGCGCTAGGTCGTCGCAGTTATCTCTAGCAAAGTTCAGAGTTAGGGAGCGGCCCTAGACTTAACGACCCTGACCCTGTAGTTTTAAGCTAATTTAGCAAGATCCCCGCTCCCTTTGGCTCTATGTCGGCCCAGAAACCTTATCGTATCGTTCACCTGTCCAAATACTATCCTCCAGAGCGGGGCGGAATTGAAAACTATATTCAAACGCTAGCGCAAACACAATCGGACTTAGGGGCGGAGGTTTGCGTTTTTTGTATTAATACCCTCAGCGCCGAGGGAAAAGGACAAATGAAGACCGCCACCCTGACGGAATGGGACCGGGGAGTCGAGGTGCGACGGGTCGGTCGGCTTTTTTCCGTGATGCGCTTCGATGTTTGCGCGACGCTGCTTCAGGAACTCTATCCCTTAACGAGGGACTCCAACACCATTATTCATCTGCATACGCCCAACCCGACGATGCTGACCGCTTTATCTGTTCTTTTACTCAACAATAAAAATGTTAACTTAGTGATCACCCATCATAGCGATATTATTAAACAAAAAAATCTTAAATATTTTCTCCGCCCCTTTGAAACCTTTATTTATCAAAAAAGCTCCCTTGTGCTAGCGACAACGGAAAACTATATCCCCGGCTCCTCCATCCTGCGGCGCTTTCAAAAAAAGGTCAAGGCGTTGCCTCTAACTCTAGATTTAGAAAAATTTTACCAGCCCAGTCGCCAGGCTCTGGACTTTAGCCAGCGCCTTCGCGTTCAACATGGCAATATTCTTTGGCTCGTAGTCGGTCGTTTAGTCTATTACAAAGGCTTGCATATCGCTCTAGAGGCGTTGACCCGTTTGCCGGGTAAATTGTTGGTGATTGGGGTCGGGCCCTTGGCTCAAGATTTGCGTCTGCTTAGCGAGCGCCTCGGGGTGCGGGATCGAGTCGTTTGGTTGGGAAACGTCACCAACGCCGAACTGGTCGGCGCGTATCGAGCGGCCACCGCCCTGCTCTTTCCCTCTAACGCCCGGAGCGAAGCCTTTGGCTTGGTGCAAGTGGAAGCGATGGCTAGCGGTTGTCCCGTTATCAACGCGGATATTCCCAATAGCGGCGTGACCTGGGTGAGCCGTCCCCATCAAGAAGCCCTAACCGTGGGCGTGAACGATCCGCTGGGACTCGCCCAAGAGGCCCAAAGATTGCTTCAAGAACCGGGACTTTCCCAAAAATTAGGGGAAGCGGGTCGGATTCGGAGTCAAATTTTCTCAGCGGAAGCCGTGACTCGGCAACTGTTTCGTTACTATGAAGACAGTCTAGAGCGCCGTTCGGATTGGCGGTATTCTTTAGCCCCGAGAAAACGCTGAGCGTCTGGCGGCAATCCCCAGTCTGCGAATATATTTAATGAGAGACCAGAACCAGAGTAACGCCAGTTCTAGAATGGATAAATAGCCCTGTCCCCAGAGAAGATAGAAAGCCCGTAGTTGCTCCCGCTCCATAGCCCAGAGATTCCCCGAAAGACCCGCCGAGGAAAATTCCGGCTTAAAAAAGAACGCTAGGGTTTCGTCTAATAGTCCAATAGGCCGATTTTGAAAAAAAGTTTTTAAAATTAGAAAATAATCTTCCGAGTAACGGGTTATTTCTTGATAATAAGGAACGGCTTCGTTTTTAAAAAGCCAACTCGACGTTAGAACTTTACAGGAGATCAATAATTCTCGGCGCTGGACTAAGCGCCCGACAATATTTTCAGGGTCAATAAAAGCGCCGGGAATCCTCTGTCCTTGCGTGACGGCGATTCGGTGGCCGCATAGACTGACCTCGGGATGGGCTATCATCCAGGCGTATTGAATTTCCAGCTTTTGAGGATGCCAAGCGTCGTCCGCGTCTAAAAAGGCGATATAGGGAAACCGGGCTAAACGACGGCCCTGATTGCGGGCCCCCCCGGCGCCTTGATTTTCGGTTAGGTTAACGACTTTAATAAGCTCGGCGCCGTATTTCTGGGAGAGAGCGTCTAGAATTTTAGGCGTGTCGTCGGCGCTGGCGTCGTTAACGAGAATAATCTCCCCGGGAGGCAACGTTTGCTCCACAACGGATTGAACAGCCCGCTCAATGGTTTGACCGCAACAATAACAAGGAATAACAACGCTAACGGGAGCGGGCATAACGTCTTTCCTCAATCCGTCGCCAAAGACCGATCCATTCTAAACAATAGTGTAGAGTAATGGTGATAAAAGATTTTAAACCCAGCGCCAGAATTTGTAACCGGGTTAAAAAACCATAACGCCAGCGAATCCGGCTTAAATCCCATTCCGTTAAAAAATAATTGCCCGACGCGCCCCGAGGACTGGCGCTACTTAGGGTTTCTGGAAGATAGAAAAAGGGAACTTTCTGCTGATAACACCGGCAGAGAAAGTCATAATCCGCCGTAATCTTAAAATCTAGATTAAAGAGACCCTGTTTTTCATAAACGCGCCGGGGAACAAAAATCGCCCCATGGGGCAACATGCGTAGAGGGATAAGACTCGGATCTCCGGGTTCAATATAACTGAGGTTTGAGGAAGATAATAAAACCCGACAGTTGCCGGTGAAAATACTGGATTTATCTTCTTTTCGCCAATGTTTAGCCAACAGATCCAAGGTTCCAAGTTCCAGATAATCCCCCGCGTTAACCAGACCGATCATTGTTCCGCGACTCAAGGCGATCCCCTTATTCATGGCGTCATAGATCCCCAGATCCGGCTCGCTCCGCCAATGGGTAATCTGGTCTTCATAGGTTTGAACAAGGGCCAACGTCTGATCCTGACTGCCGCCGTCGATGACAAGATACTCCAACGCCGGGTAGTTTTGCGCTAAAACGCTCTGGATGGTTTTTTCTAAGGTCTTTTCGGCGTTAAAGACGACAGTAATCAAGGTGATCAGAGGTTGATCCACTGTCCCGACGGGTAAGGATTTCTTTCCCCCCTGGGCGAGGGGAACCCTTTGGGCCAGTTGGGCTTGGTAATCCTGAAGAGTGGGAACCGACATTAACCTTCGTCTCCGCAGAGGCGGGCTAGGGTGGCGAAAAAATCGGGATAGGAAATCGAAGCGGCTTCCGCCTGGGATAGAACCGTTTGTCCCTGGGCGCCGAGGGCGGCGATGGCTAAACTCATGGCGATACGGTGGTCGGTATAGCTATCGACGGCGCCGCCCCGGAGGGGAGTTCCCCCGGTAATGTCCAGACCGTCGGGCAGTTCCGTAACTTGGGCGCCGAGGGCGGAGAGTTCCCGGGCCATGACCGCTAACCGGTCGCTTTCTTTAACCCTTAACTCCGCGGCGTCTTCAATGCGGGTCGTTCCCTGGGCGTAGGCCGCGGCCACGGCTAAGATGGGAATTTCGTCAATCAGTCGGGGAATTAAATCGCCCCCGAGAGTTACGCCGTTTAAGGGGCCCGCCTTCACCCGGAGATCCGCCACTGGCTCCCCGGCGACTTCCCGTTGATTTTCTTGGGTAATATCGGCGCCCATGGCCGCCAGGGCTTCTAGAACCCCGGTGCGGGTGGGATTGACGCCCACGTTTTCGATCAGTAAATCAGACCCTGGCAAGATCGCCGCCGCCACGAGCCAAAAGGCTGCGGAGCTGATATCCCCCGGCACGGTGACGGCTTGCCCCCGCAGACGGGCCGGTCCCCGCAGGCAAACGCTTCGGGTTTCTGGATCAACCGTTAAATCGGCGCCGAAGGCTTTTAACATACGCTCGCTGTGATCCCGAGACAGCGCCGGCTCGGTGACTTGAGTTTCCCCTGGGATGTTTAAACCCGCCAAAAGAACGCAGGATTTCACCTGGGCGGAGGCAATGGGGGAGATGTAATGGATCGGTTTGAGCACCTGACCTTGAACCGCCAAGGGAGCCAAGCTATTTTGACGGCGGCCCCAAATCTGGGCGCCCATTTTTTCCAGAGGCGCAATCACCCGAGACATGGGGCGGGAGCGGAGGGACTGGTCGCCGGTGAGGCTAAAAAAACAACCGGGCTGGGCCGCCAGTAGTCCCAGCATTAAGCGCAGGGTGGTGCCGGAGTTGCCGGCGTCTAGAATATCCCCCGGCTCCTGTAAATTCCCTAACCCGATACCTTTAACGATGACTTTCTCGGCGTTTAACTCGGAAATTTCGGCGCCCAGCGCCTGAAAACAGCGAGCCGTGCTCCGGGGATCTTCCCCGAGCAGTAACCCTTGAATAACCGTTTCCCCCTCGGCCACGGCGCCGAGCATCAACGCCCGGTGAGAGATGGACTTATCCCCCGGAATCTGAATCCGTCCCCGGAGCGCGAGGCCGTCCCTCGGGGGAGTAACGGAGAGTTGCTGGCTAGGAAGGGCGGCGTCCAAGGAAATAACGGGCATGGCCGGAGTCGAGCGGGGATAATTTTTAGATCAACATCATATACTCCTAGCGGTTTTAACCGGCGCTATTCTCCTTGGGTTAAGAGTCGGCGTCTCTCTACAGCCGTCAATCCCTCGACGCCCGCTCTATAAAGTAAATGTTTGGTAACCTTCCCAACGCCATCTGGCGAAGAGCAACCCATGATCAGGGCGTTCTCAAGGGCAGTCCGCCCGAGGCTCGCCCTTGGGGGTTAAGGCGGGACTCCTGCTAATCTAGTTGAATTATCTTTCCCTTCCCTGGGTTGTTTTGGTCATGGCTCGCTCTTTTTTTCTGACCTATGTTCGCCCCGCCGAACTTTTCCCTTTTCCCCTAGACGACTTTCAACTGGAAGCCATCGGCGCCTTGGATCAAGACCAGTCGGTGGTGGTCTGCGCGCCCACCGGTTCCGGTAAGACGGTGGTGGGGGAATACGCCATGTATCGAGCAATTTCTAGGGGAAAGCGCCTGTTTTATACGACTCCCCTCAAGGCGCTGTCTAACCAAAAGGTGCGGGATTTTCAGGATAAATTAGCGCGTCTAGGGGTGGAAAACGCCGAGGAAGCGGTGGGGCTGATTACGGGGGACACGGTGCTCAACGGCAACGCGCCGGTGGTGGTCATGACCACGGAAATTTTCCGCAATATGCTCTACGAAACCCCCATTGGTCAGGTAGGGACGTCTTTGGAAGAGGTGGAAACGGTAGTTTTTGACGAGTGCCACTACATCAGCGACCAGGGGCGGGGCACGGTCTGGGAAGAGTCGATTATTTATTGTCCCGCCAGCATCCAATTGGTGGCGCTTTCCGCCACGATTGGCAACCCGGAGCAGTTGACGGATTGGATTAACCAAGTCCGTTCGGGAAAATCCCTCAAGATGTTAGCGAAAACGTCCCCCCCCCAAGCCCGCAACTGCGTGCTGGTGAACTCTGATTTTCGTCCCGTTCCCCTCCATTTCCACTTTAGTACTCGCAAGGGTCTCTTTCCCCTCTTTAACGAGAAGGGAACCGGGGTCAACGCCAAACTTTTGAACGTTAAACCCCAACGGGGTAAAGGGCGCCTGCGGCGGGAGGACTGTCCCCTAGTGGCGACGGTGATTAACCAATTGCGGGAGCGGGATTTTTTACCGGCGATTTACGTCATCTTTAGCCGTCGCGGTTGCGAGGAGGCGGTGCGCTCCCTCTGGGATGTGAATTTAGTGACTCCGGAGGAAGCGGAGAGTATCCAACTGCAACTGTTACTACACTTTTTTGGCGAAAATCCGGCGCTGTACCCCCAGTTGCGACAACAAACGGCGCTAGAGGTTTTCTTTGACCCCCTGGCCGCCTTTTTGTCCCGCCCCGAGAGCCAAACTTCGGCGCTGTTGAACGCCCTGGCCCTCCATCCCGAAGCGGCGCTGAGCCTCTGGCAGTGGATTGCTCAGGTCTCTCCCATGACCCGCTTTGAGCAGATCGAACCCCTTCTGCGGGGCGTCGCCGTCCACCACGCCGGAGTGCTTCCCACCTGGAAGACTCTGGTGGAGCGCCTTTTTGAGCAGGCGTTAGTGAAAGTGGTCTTCGCTACCGCCACCCTCTCGGCGGGGATCAATATGCCCGCCCGCACCACCGTCATTTCGGCGCTGTCGAAGCGCACCAATGAAGGTCACGGGATGCTGAGTCCCTCGGAATTTTTGCAAATCGCCGGTCGGGCCGGGCGCCGGGGCATGGACGAGGCGGGGCAGGTGGTGACGGTGCAGACGCCCTTTGAAGGCGCCAAGGAGGCGGCCTTTTTAGCCCAAGCGGCGGCGGAACCCCTACGGAGTTGGTTCACCCCCTCCTACGGCATGGTCTTGAATTTATTGCAAAAGCACAGCGTCGAGGAAGCCAAAGACCTATTAGAGCGCAGTTTCGCCGAATATCTGGCCCAGTTCGCCCTGGAACCCACCAAGGTCGCCATTGGGGAAATTCTCTCCCAGTTGGCCCAGTGGGATATTAAACTGGCGGGGATCGAGGAGCGGGATATTCGCAGTTATGAAAAGTCGCGGGGGCGCCTGCGGGAAGAAGAGCGCCTGCTGAAACTGTTGGAGCAACAGGCGGAAAAAAGCCGCAAACAAGACTTGGCCGGTCAGTTGGGGGAGATTCAACCGGGGCGGTTGCTCTACCTCAAGGGGCGCTTTATTAAAACCCAACGGCCCAAATTGGCCCTGGCGGTCGCGGCCCTGCCCAGCGCCCATCCCCTGCCGGATTACCTCTGCCTGGCCCAGGATAACCGCTGGTATCACGCCACCCCCGCCGATATTTTCGCCGTTCTGGCGGTTCAAGAGGCTGACTTCCCGGCGCTTCCTGAAACTCTCCCGGTCATCGGTAAACCCTTGAAGGGAGACGAGGCCAGCGCCGCCTTCGCTCGCGCTTTAGATCCTCAGCTTTATTCCCTCTCCCCGGCGCCGGAGGTGGCGGAGCAGGCGCTTAAGGTCGAACAGGCCCAGAGTTTACTCGACTCCCATCCCCTCCACGGTCGTAAAAATCCGGGGCGCCTCATTGACGGCTTCCACCAGCGCCGACAATTGCGGGAAGACCTGGAGCGCCGACAAATTGAGTACGAGCGCCTGCAATCCCGCCAATCCTACTACTGGCAAGAATTTCTAGACCTGATCGCCATTTTGCAGGACTTCGCGGCGCTGGAGGAGTCTGTGCCCACGCCCCTGGGGGAAGCGGCGGCCACCCTGCGGGGGGAAAACGAACTCTGGCTGGGGTTGGCGCTGATGTCGGGCAAATTTAACCGTCTCGCCCCGCCTCAACTGGCCGCGGCCATGAGCGCCCTGATTACGGAACCTCTCCGGCCCGACACTTGGAGCCGGTTTCCGGCGCCGCCGGCGGTGATGGCGGCGCTCCGGCCCGGCAAGGATCTGGAATTATTAACCCTACTTTATAAAACCCAAGCCGGCGCCGCCCTCTGGGTTCAAGGTTTCATCGTCCAAATCCTAGAGCGAACCAACCTCTGGGAAATCCGCCGCGGTTTAATCCAAACCCAAAATCGCCACGGCATTACCATTCCCCTCTGGCTGGAGGCGGAGTTGCTGGGTCTGGTGGAACAGTGGGCGCTGGGGATGGACTGGGAGGCGCTCTGTCAAAACACCAGCCTCGACGAAGGGGATATTGTTCGGCTTTTGCGGCGCACGATTGATTTACTTTGGCAAATTCCCCAGGTTCCTCACCTGGCGCCCCAGTTAAAGCGTAACGCCAGGGAAGCGGTGGCGCTGATGAAACGTTTCCCCGTGGCGGGGTAGGGGGTCTAGAACAACTTCCAGTTCACGGAAAAATAGAGACTTTGCTGGGAAAGGGTGTTGCCCTCCACCTGAAAGCGAGTCAGGGGCGCCGCCCAATCTAAGCGGGCCGAGAGACGGTCGTCCATCTGCCAGAGCAGACCTAAACCGACGCTCAGCAAGGTGTTGGGATTGGGCGTGGGAATAGGGTTCTCCGCATCGTTCCAACCCACCCCCAAATCGGCGAAGGGAACGATTTGCAGAAGACCGCTAATCTCCTCCACTCGCAAAATCGGCAGACGGACTTCGAGGGAGGCGAAAAGACCGTTATCGGTGAGGAAAAAATCCTGACGGTAGCCCCGCACGGTGTTTAACCCCCCCAAGGTAATTTGCTCCAAGGGAACCAGGGGATCGGTGGTTAACTGCAAGGCGGAGCGGGCCACCAAGAGGGTGTCCGGCGCTAGCAAACGAGCGTATTGAGCTTGCCCCAGCCAATCAAAAAAACGCCCGTCCGGGGGAACGTTATTGACGCTAGCGCCGAAAAGACCAAGGCCCCAACTGAAACGGGACAGCGCCGAAAAAATATCTTGGGAACCTCGCTGGGTCCAGTCCTGGGAGAAGCGAAGGGCGGCGATCTTGGTTTGACCGTCTTGATTGGAGCCGGGGGACAGGGGAAAGCCAACGCCCTGGAGGGTGGTCTGACTGGAGGCGTAGGAGGCGGTAATCCCGAGGGCTAACTCTTGACTGGGGGTTTGAATCACCGGTTGGCGGTAGGTTAAATCTCCATAGAAGGAATCGCCGTTAATATCCAACTGGTCAAAAGGTTGTTCAATGACGTGTGTACTATTGTATTGCCCCGACAGCCGTAGGGTTCCGTTCCTCGGGTTGAGGGGAATGGTATAGGCGCCGCTGAGCGCGTTACTACCGTCGCTGTTGGCGTAGTCAAAAGTAAACCCGTCTCCAAAGCCCAGTAGGTTAGCCTGATTGACCCGAAAACCCCGTTCCCAAGCGCCGATGCTCCTCACCCGGCCGTTGTCGGTAAAGAGTTCGCCGCTAAAGGTGTCCGCCTCTTTAACGCTGACGATGAGCAAGCTGGATTCCGGGTTCGGCCCCGCGGCCAATTCGGCGGAAATGGACTGAACGAGGGGATTGAGTTGCAGGAGTTGCAGGGCTTCTAGTAGATTATTCCGGTTAAAGGGACGCTCCGTCGCCAGCGCCAAACGACTGCGAATATACTCCGGCTGTAGCCGACCCTCCACTTGAACTTGAATATCCTCTAACCCCCCTTCGATGATTAAAATCTTGACAACGGCGTCCTGGGGCGCAAAGGTCTGTCCCGCGGGGATGACGGCGCCGGAGTTGATATAGCCCCGCTCCGTATAGTACTGGGTGATGGCCTGCTCAGCGCCGAGGAGTTCGGCGAAGGTCAAGGGGCGCCCGGTGAAAGACTCCACTACTTTGGCTAATTCCTCGGAGCTAAAGGCGGTGTTGCCCGCAAACTCAAAACTCGCCACGGTAATGGCGGCGCCGCTGGAGGGCAACTGGGACGGAGCCGGGGGGACGGGTCGAATCTCCAGGCCCGGCTCCGGCAACGGCGCCGGCGTGGGAACAGGTTGGGGCCGTTGGGGAGGCAGAAGGATTCGTCCCGGATTTAAAGGAACTTGGGCCAGGGCCGCCTCGTTGTTGAAGCTTAGACCGACTAGGACAAGACAGGTTAGGGGAAGCCACATCGCGATACTACTCTTTAGTTGTTTGCCTAAGCTTTAAACAACGCCAATACTAAAATTCAGGCCGGCCAATATAAATAACACAGCTATTAAGAAAAAGCAACAGAGGCTTAGGCCGGGGTTTAGCCGTCCACCGACGACAATTAGGGGATATTTTGGCCCTGCTTCAGGAGTATCAAGACACCCTATAAACAGATTTCGGGGTAGACTGGAGCTAATCATTCGCCTCCACCCAACGCCCGCCCCGGCGGAGGAATAGGGGACGAGCCACGGCGTCGATGTGGGCCTTGAGCGGCGGGTACGCGATGACGCCGTAGCTGTGGACATCGACGGCGAAGGGCAAGGAACTATCCTGGAAAAGCGTCCAGAGTCGGTCTTGCAGGGCCGCGTCGGCGGCCTGGCCATAGAGGACTAAATCCAGATCGGAGTTGGGACGATAGCGACCCGTCGCCCGGGAGCCAAAGACCGCCACTTGCTCAATGCCCTCGGCTTCAACGCTGGCGAGGATAGCGCCGATTTGTTGGATCTGGGTCGGGGTTAAGCCAAAATCATCCATTAATTAAGCGGCTCCTTCAACTTTTGCGCCGACAAAAAATCATAGAGTTCCCCGAGGGCGTCAAGGTAATGGAGCCGAATATCGGCGATGACCTGTTCAAAATCTTCAATATTGTAGGTGTGGGACATTTTATTACGGGCGTCCAGCGCCTGTTGCCAGATTTCGCCCCGCGCGAGGATATTAGCCTCAAAACCCCTGCGTAGAACAGCCCGGGGGGTCACTTGCGCCAAAACAACCCCTTCCGCCTCTAGGTAATCCTTCAATGTTTTCCAAGCCAGTTCCATCGTGTATTCAAACCGCTGGATTGCGCCCTCTTTTTCCAGTGGGGTCAGGGGACGCTCTAACGCCATCGCTTCCCGGAGTAAGAGCAAGGCGCGACGGTAGTTGTCAAAACGGTAGTGCCAGCGGGGGGGAATAACGGCGCCCATGGCCCGGCCTCGGAATTGCCAAAAGAGTTTTCCTTACCCTAGCGCCTCTTCAGGACTCCCGGGATTGCCGACGCCCTTGACAAGCGGCGAGGATTGGCTAGGATAGGTCTAGACTCCCCCTCACTCCAATATTGGTTCCCCTCCGTAATTTTTCCTAGACGCCGAAGCCGTCGTCGCTTCTTGGGCCTATGTTTAGCCGTTTACAAAACTTATTTGGTCGCAAATCCCAGGGAGTGGGCTTAGAAATTACGCCAGAGCGCCTAAACCTGGTTCAATTGTCTAATTCCGGCTCTAACTATAAATTGACAAAGTATTGTTACACCACCCTGCCGGAGGGGATTTTCGAGGAAGGGAAGATTGTCGATTCTCCCTCCCTAGCGGAAATCATCCAGGAGATGTTTAAGGAGAATAAAATTTCCACCAAACGGGTGGCCACCGCCGTGCCCATGCGAGAAGCCATTATCCGTATTATTCCCGTGCCGGCGGAGTTGGACGACACCGAGTTGAAGGACATGGTGCTGAATCACGAAGCGGCGCTCTACCTCCCCTACCCTAGGGAAGAAGTGGATTTGGATTACCAAAAGCTAGGGTTTTTCGAGGACGACGACGGCATTGAAAAGGTTCAGGTTCTGCTAGTGGCCACCCGCAAGGAAGTGACGGACTCCTATCTCGACACCTTTCAGCAGGCGGGGCTAGACGTTAACGTCTTAGAAATCAACAGTTTCGCCCTGATTCGCACCATCCGAGAGCAACTGCGGCAGTTTGGCTCCAAGGAAGCGGTCGTCTTGATTGACATTGAGTTTGACAACACGGAAATCGCCATCATCATCGACGGAGTGCCCCAATTTTCCCGGACGGTGCCCATCGGCACATTTCAGATGCAAAACGCGCTCTCCCGGGCCATGAACCTCCCCCCCTCCCGCAACCCGGAAATTTTACAGGGCATGACCATTCCCGTGACCCAATTCGACACCTTGAGCACCCAGGGCACGGCGGTGAACCCCGGCATGACGGCGCTGATGCGGGTGTTGGGAGAACTGACGGACGAATTGCGGCGCTCGATTAACTTTTACCTCAACCAAAGCGACGATCTGGAGTTGGTGCAACTCCTGCTGGCGGGGCCCGGCGGCGGGTTAATGCAATTGGACGAATATCTGACTCAGCGCCTGAGTATTCCCACGGTGCAGGTCGATCCCTTTTCGGCGCTGGCTATCGACGCGGATCAGGAATTTTCCCCCATCGAGCGCCCCAGTTTAGGAACCGTCATTGGCCTCGGCCTGCGACAAACCTAATCTTATTTACGTCAGCGTTTAACGACGGGAAAACCCGATTGCAAGGAAGGAACTCACCGCCATGTACGGCCTCGACGTCAATTTTCTCAAAGACCGCAACCTAGACCCCGGCAAAACCCTGCCGACCATGACCCTGACGACGCCGAAGGCGTCCATGCGGGAGCAGTTGCCCATCATTATCGGCGCCGGGGCGGCGGGACTGCTGGTGGCTCTCTCGGGTTTGAGTATTCTGGCCGTGAACTGGCAAAAGGGACAAACCCAAACCAATATTCAGGCGCTGGAAACAGAGCTGGCTCAACTTAAGGCCCAAAACGCCAAAATTCAGGAGTTGGAAGCCAAGGCGGCGACCATTCATCAGGACTCCGACGCGTTGGTGGGAGTCTTTGGGCAAATTAAACCCTGGTCGGCGCTGTTGCAGGATTTAACCGACCAAATGCCCCAGGGCGTGCAGATTAGCAGTATCCAACAGGCGGGGCCAACCCTGACCTTAAACGGCTTTGCGACGGGTTACGACGTCTTAAACGATTTTCTCCTTACCCTCCAGTCCTCGGAGTTTTTCCAGGGCGATAAAACCAAACTCTTAACGGCTACCACCGGCGCTCTGCCGGTGACCGCGGAGGGCGCCGTGGTCGAAAGCGGCGAAATCAAGGAAGGGGACGAGGGGGAAACTTCGGGCGTTCGCATCCCGGCCGGGGTCAAATACACCATCGAAACCCAAATCACCGAGAAACCCAACCCGGAGCTTCTCAACGCCCTGATTCGCAAAGGGGCCTCGGGTTTGGTGGCCCGCTATAAGATTTTGGAGCAGGCGGGCGTCCTCAAGGGCCCGGCCGCGCCCCCCGGAGCGCCGCCCCCAATTTTGAAACCCCAGGAGGGCGCTCCCCCGGCGCCGCCCCCTAGCTAAACTTGCCGGCTTTTTTGGAGACCTAAACCCACCCTAGGAGCGCCGCCCTTATGACCTACAGCGAAGAGTACACGACGACGACAATCCTGGATCAAGATTTTGACCAGGGGGGCAATTATCCCACGGCCTTTGGCATAACCTTCACCCCTAAGGTTACCGGCGTCGCCCTGGGCGTTGTCGGCGCCCTCGGGGCGGGCTACATCTTCATGACTTTTTTCCTGCCGGCTTGGGGAGAGTATCAAACCCTCAAAACCGACGAGGCGGCTAAGCAACAGGAAGTGGATCAGCAGAAATCCGGCGCGATGGAGCGCCGCTTGGCGGAGGCCCAGGCGAAGCTCAACGAGGCGGAAAAACGCAAACAGACGGTCTTGAATCTCTACGGCCAGGGGAAAGATATTAAGACCATTCTGATCGACCTCGATCAACTCTTTACGGCTCGGGACGTAACCCTTTTGAGCTTTTTACCCCAGGGGGAGCCGGCGGTGGTGGCGGACGATTCCCTCGGCGCCGGAACGACCAATAAAGTCAAGCGTCAGACCTACCAGGTGACCTTGAGGGGGAACTTTGGCAATACCCATAACCTGATTCGCGACATCGAACGCCTCCAGCCCTTGATCCTGATTAAGGACTTAAAAACCGATCTGACCCAAACAGAAGTTCCTATTAAAGTAGTGAGTCAGGGAGGGGAAGCCAAGGCGGTGCCGGAAGAGAAAGGCGGCGACCAGCTGAGCACTAGCATGACCCTCGACGTGCTCCTACCCCTCACACCGGAAGAAATCGCCGCCCTCGCGCCCCCGCCGCCGCCCCCCGGTCAGGAGGGCCAGCCCCCGGCGGAAGGTCAACCCCCCGCGGAGGGCCAGCAACCGCCGCCGCCTAAATAGGGTTTCAGAATTGAAAACACCCCCCTTACGGATTTTGAATCCGTCGTCAATAATTGATTTTTATGTGTGCTGAGGAGCAAGACTGATGATTAATCTACGTTTGGGTCTTTGGGCCCCGTTGGCGCTGGTCGCCTTAACTTCCCTGCCGGTTCAAGCCGCCGACGCTTTGGCTAGAGAGGATTTGGATCTGTCTTTGCCCGATGGGACAGTTCTTCCGGGCGAACCGGCCAACTCGGCGCCTGACGTTTCCCCAGACGTAGCTTTAGCGGTTGACGCCGCCCCGGACTCTAAACCGACAGAGTTAGCGCCTCCGGCTTTCAGCCCAGACCTATCGGCGCCGTTAGAGGTCGCCCAGGTTCCCCCCTCCAACACCATTCCAGGCGTTTTGCCCCCCGCGAATCCCGGCTTTCCTTCGGCGCCGACGATTCCCAACGTTCCGGTGATGGTGCCTAACCCGGAAGTGATTATCCGCTCCAACGGCACAGGCAATCCCGATATTCTCTCCCCCACCGTTCCTGTGGCGCCGGTTCAGCCCCGGGCCGTGGCGCCGCCGGTGGGAGATATGGCCATTTCTAATATCAACACCACCTACGACGTCATTAACCTGGGCCCCTCGGGAAATGTGATTATTCCCCGCTTGGTGCTCCGCCAGGCGCCGGTGCGGGAGGTGTTGCTGGTTTTGGCGCGTTACGCCGGGATGAATATTATTTTTTCGGTTAATGAAGGGGAAGCTCCCGCCGGGGGAGCGGCTGCGGCCCCCGCTTCCCCCCCTGGCGGCGCCGGGGTCCAACCCGGCGCTCTCAGCAATGTCTCTTTAGATCTGGAAAACGAACCCGTCCAACAGGTTTTTAATTCCGTCTTAATGGTCTCTGGGCTAAAAGCTAACCGCCGCGGCAACACGATTTTTGTCGGCCCCGATCTGCCGCCCCAGGCCATGAATCTGATTAGCCGTACCATCCGTCTCAATCAGGTTAAATCCTTTAACGCCGGGGTGACCCTCTCGGCCCAGGGCGCCGAGTTTCAACGTCTGGTCACCAAAACTGAAGATATCGTCGATCCCCTCACCGGTCGAGTCACCGGGAAACGGGAAGTTCCTTCCCAACTGGAAGCCATTAAACCCCAGGGAGAGGGCGGCCCGCCTTTAATCCTCACCGGCTTAAGGGTCTCCACTGACGACCGTTTAAATTCCATCACCCTAGTGGGGGAACCCCGCCAGGTGGAAATCGCCACCTCTTTACTCACCCAACTCGACGCCCGCCGGCGCCAGGTGGCGGTGAACGTTAAGATTATCGATATTAACCTCAATAATATTCAAGACTACAACAGCAGTTTTTCCTTCGGCGTCGGGGATAGTTACTTTGTCCAAGACGGCGGGCAAGCCGTGATGCGCTTTGGGCAAACAGCCCCAGTTCTCAGCTCAGACATTAACAGCGCCACGGGTCGAATTAGTAATCCGCCAGCGATTCCTAACCCCTTCGCCGATTCCAATACGTTTATTGATTTTAGTTCTGGAACCACTATCCCAGGCTATGGTCAAGGCGTCTTTTTAACAGACGACCAGGGCAACGCCGGATTTATCGCGCCCCGGACTGATTTAGAAGTTTATAATCGTATCGCCGGCGTTTCTAATAATCCCTTTGTGACGGGGATTACCGAGTTGGAACTTCCCACGGACACCCTGATTACCCGGACGTTTAACCCGGAAACGGGACTTTTTACCACCACTGTTACCCGAGGGACAGATGGGGTGGCCACGGCAGGGCTGCCTTCCTATTACCAATATCCCAAGAATTTCTCGGCTCAAATCTTCGCCCAAATTCGGAGCGGCAACGCCAAGATTCTCACCGACCCGACCTTAATGGTGCAGGAGGGACAACAGGCCACGGTTAAACTGACCCAAAAAGTGGTAGAGAGCGTAGATACCCAGGTTGATCCCCTCAGCGGCGTGCGAACCACCACCCCGGTTTTAGCCGACGCCGGTTTAACGGTCACGGTGAGCGTCGATCAGATTGACGATAACGGTTACATCACCCTCACCGTGTTGCCCACTGTCGCGTCTCCCGGCGCCACTCAAAGCTTTGAAAGCGGGCCCGGCTCGACAAACACGCTCACGCTTTTAAATAAACGGGAATTAAGTTCCGGCTTAGTCCGCCTGCGGGACGGTCAAACCTTTATCCTGACCGGGATTATCTCCGAGCAACAACAGACCACCACGAGCAAAGTGCCCATTCTAGGGGATATTCCCGTCCTCGGCGCCTTGTTCCGTAGCCAGACCGACACGGTGGATCGCTCGGAGGTTGTGGTCATGCTAACGCCCCAGATTGTCCACGACAGCGCCGAAGCCACCTTCGGTTATAACTACGCCCCCGGCAAAGCCACTTCGGATTACCTCCGACAACAGGGTTTCCCCGTCCAAGCCCTGCCTTAAAAAGTCCGTCAGCCCCCTAAATCCCCCAACTTTGGGGGACTTTGAATCCGGTTCCCCCCAGAATTGGGGGGCTAGGGGGGCTTTCCACATATCCCCTAGCGCCGTTATGGAAATTACCCTCGCCCCAGAGCGCCTGAGCTTAGACCCCGGTAGCGCCGTTTTTTTAGAACAGCAAACCTGGGCCGATTATCAGGCGCTGTTGACTCTCCGTGGAGAAAGTTCCTGGCCAAAAATCTATTTTCATGACCCGACTCATAGCTTGTTTCTGATGGCTCCCCTCCCTAGTCACGGCAACCGGATTGACACTCTCCGGGATCTTGTCAAAATTTTGCTCCGGGCCCAGGGTCAAGATTGGCAATGCTTCGACCCCATCACCCTGCGGCGCTGGCAAACGGCCGGGGTAGAGCCGGATACCTGTTTTTATCTAGAAAACCGCCAAGCCATTTTAGGGAAAGAGCGCCTGGATTTAGCCCTAGACCCGCCCCCGGATCTGGCCATCGAAGTGGATCTGACTTCCCCCACGGCGCTGGCGGCCTACGAAACCCTAGGGGTTCCCGAACTCTGGATTTATCGCCGGGGAGAACTGAAAATCTTTTGCTTGGTTAACGGCGCTTATCAAGAGCGAGAGGCAAGCCCCCGCTTTCCCCAACGTGATCTGAAAACCCTTCTGCCCCACTACATCGAGCTGGCTTGGCGGGAAGGCTCCAGTGCCGCCCTCCGAGAATTTGAGGCGCTGATCCAGACAAAGCCCTGAAGGCGCTATAATAAAAACCGCTTGTTAAAGTTGGACACGTAGCTCAGTTGGATAGAGCATCAGGTTCCGGTCCTGAGGGTCGGGGGTTCGAGTCCCTCCGTGTTCGTTGAGAAAGCAGTCCGTCAATTTTCGTAACGGATGTTACAAAGGCAACGTGATCCCCGCTACAATTAGGAGATTAGATATTGTTTACCAATATCGCTCCCTGGGTTGGGCGTAGGTCTCGGCGCTTTTAGAATGGCTATCGGCAATTGGATCAAGGACGGATTAAGGGCGATTCGCTCCAAGCGCCGGACAGCCTGGGAGGAAAGTAGTTGTATTTTACGCAAACAGAAAGATCTTAAAGAAACCCGCTTAGACGGCGCCGACCCCCTCCCTCAACCCGCGGCCGCCGGCGACCGAGAGCGCCGTTGTTATCAGGCGCTGGTCAATCTGAGCCAACCCGATCCTCGCCGCCCCGATCCCTACGGTTTTCTAGACGAAGCCGCTCGGCAAGTGCGACAGGCCCTAGAAATTGACTATTGCGGTTACTGGGAACTGTTGCCCAATCGTTCCGCCTTTCTGTTAGTCGCCGGGGCGGGATTCCCCTGCCAGAGCGTCGGCGCCGAAACGGCGGAAGCTTCCTCTCGCTCCTTTGCGGGCTACGCCTTGCAAGAGAATAGTCAACGAGCGCCGGCGGATTGCCAAGCGCTCCTAACGGCGGACTTAGCGGTGGAAACCCGTTTTCGGGGAGAGCCGTTGCTCCATAACCTGGGGGTTCGGGGAGGGCTGAATTGGGTCGTCGCCTCGCCCCGGGGGGTTTATGGCGTTTTGGGCGTTTATTCCCGCTCCGTCAGAACCTTTAGCCAAACGGAAATCCAGTTAATTCAATCCGCGGGCCATCTCGCCGCCGCGGCGCTTGAGAAACAAGACTCGGAAGCCCGTTTTCAACTGCTAGAACGGGCGCTGGACGCCAGTCAAAACGGAATTTTAATCACCGACGCCCTGGATTCCGCCAATCCGATTATTTACCTCAATCAAGGCTTTGAGCGAATTACAGGCTATTCCGCCCAGGAAGCGCTGGGCCGCAATTGTAATTTTTTACAGGGGGACGACCGGAAACAACCGGAAATCGCCCAACTACGCCGCAGTGTCGTCCAGGGTCAAGACTGTGAAGTTCGCCTGCGGAACTATCGCAAAACCGGGGAACTCTTCTGGAATCAACTCCATATTTCCCCCCTCTACGACGCTCAGAATAACCTCACTCACTTTATCGGTATTCAAAGCGATATTACGGCCCAAAAAGAAGCTCAAAATACTATCGAGCGACAGTTAAAAGAAGTTGAAAAATGGCGCTCTCGTTACGAAACCGCCGGACGAGTCAACGGCCAAATCCTCTACGAATGGACTAAGTCCGCCGATCAGATTCTCTGGGGAGTCAACGCCTCGTTAATCCTAGGATATTCCCCGGAAAAATTACCGATAAATTTGGAGAAATGGGTTTGTTTAATTCATCCTGAAGACCGGGCCGATTTTCTTAGAAACGTTGAGAAATGCTTAGCTTTAGGATGTCAATTCCATTGGGAGTATCGGGTTCTCCACTCCCGGGGCCATTATCTTTGGCTAGAGGATAAAGCCGAGTTAATTATTAATGAAGACGGGGAGAGAGCCGGGGTTCTCGGCATAATGACGGATATTAGTCGTCATAAACGGATTGAAACCCAACTCCGGGAAAGCGAAGAGCGCCTGAATCGGATTATCCAGACCATTTCCGACGGTCTGGTCATTGTTAATCATCAGGGAGTGATTAAATTTGTCAATCCCGCGGCGGAGTCCCTCTTCGGGCGCCGGAAGGAGAAATTATTAGATACCCATATTGGTATTCCCCTCGTGGCGGACGACGCCACAGAAATTGTCTTAACGCCGCCCGGGGGCAAAATTGTCATTACCCAAATGCGAATGACGGATATTCTTTGGGAAAATCGTCCCGCTTTCCTACTTTCCTTACGCAATATTACCGAGCAATCTCTGGCGGCCCAGGCGCAACAGGAAAGCGAGGAAAAATATCGCCGTATTGTGGAGTTAACCTCCGAAGGCATTTGGATTTTAAATCAAGATCAAGAAACGGTGTTTGTCAATCCCCAATTGGCAAAAATGCTGGGCTACAGCGTCGAAGAAATTTTGCGCCAAGGCGTCCAACGGTTTATGCTTCCCAGCGACAAACAAATTCCCAAAAGCCAAAACGTGTACGACCTGAAACTCCAGCGCCGGGATGGGCGGGAACTGTGGGTCTTGGTCTCGAAAAGTCGATTTTACGACGGTTTCGATCAATATAGCGGCGAACTGGCCATGGTGACCGACATTACCGAGCGGAAAACCATGGAGCAAGCGCTGTGGGAAAGCGAACAGCGCCTAGAAGGGATTTTAAGCTCCATTCAAGACGTGGTCTGGTCCGCCTCCGCCGAAAGTTTAGAAATCCTTTACCTCAACGCCGCCACGGAAACCGTCTACGGGCGCCCCCTAGAGGAATTTTACAACCAGCCTCGCCTCTGGCTCTCTTTGATTCACCCGGAGGATCGGGGGATGATGGAACACCATCTGGCCCGCCTCTGGGAGCGGGGACAAACGGAGATGGAATACCGAATTATTTGTCCAGACGGCTCCCCGCGCTGGCTTCTACGACGGATGCGGGCCGTGCGGGACGACCAGGGGCGTCCCCTACGATTAGACGGCATTGACAGCGATATTACCGAGCGGAAATTAGCGGTTGAACTGATGACTTACAACGCCACCCACGACCACCTCACCCGCCTGCCCAATCGCTACCTCTTCCTCGACCGTCTGGAGCACGCTCTCCAGCGCCGTCTTCCTTACCAATTCGCGGTGCTCTTTTTAGATTTAGACGGCTTTAAGGTGATCAACGACAGCCTGGGCCACGCCTCCGGGGATCTCTTGCTTCAGGAAATCGCCCGGCGCTTGCAGAAATGTTTGCGACCCGCGGATACCCTCGCCCGTTTAGGGGGGGACGAGTTTACGGTCTTAGTGGAGAACATTAACAGTATTCAGGAAGCCATCGCCGTGGCGGAGCGGATTCACCAGGAACTGACCCATCCCTTTGATTTGAACGGACAGGAGATTTTTACCAACACCAGCATTGGCATCGCCCTCAGTCGCGCCGAGTATCAGCATCCCCAAGATATTGTCCGGGACGCCGACACGGCGATGTATCAGGCTAAAGCGAGGGGAAAATCCTGTTACGCCGTGTTTAATCCCCTCATGCACCAAAAAGCCGTGGTTCGTCTCCAACGGGAAAACGACCTGCGCCGGGCTTTGGAGCGCCGGGAATTTCGCCTTTTTTACCAGCCCATTATCAATCTCAACACCGGTCAGCTTTCCGGCGCCGAAGCCCTGATCCGCTGGCAACACCCGGAGGAGGGTTTAGTGTCCCCCTGCCACTTCATCCCCATCGCCGAGGAAACGGGGTTAATCGTTCCCATCGGCGCTTGGATTTTGGCGGAAGCCTGCCGCCAGGGCGCGGCTCTGCAACGGCAATTTCCCCACTTGCCCCCCTTAAAAATTAGCGTCAACGTGTCCAGTCGCCAAATTCGAGACCATGCGCTCCTCGACGAACTGGATCGCCTCCTGGCGGAATATCCCCTAGGGGCGGAGAACTTAAAGCTAGAAATCACCGAAAGCACCCTCATGGACAATCTGGAAATGGCCACCCAGATCCTGACGGAACTCCGGCGCCGGGGCATTCAGATTTGTCTGGACGACTTCGGCACCGGCTACTCTTCCCTCAGCTATCTGCACCGCTTCCCCATCCATACCCTTAAAATCGACCGCTCTTTTGTCATGTCCATGGAGCCGAACGATGAAAACTCGGAGATTATCCGCACCATTATCACCCTGGCCCACACCCTGGGTTTAGACGTCATCGCCGAGGGCATTGAAACGGAACTGCAACTCACCCAACTGCGTTGGCTCAACTGCGAACAGGGGCAAGGCTATTACTTCGCCTATCCCTTAACGCCGGCGCAACTGACGGAATTTATCCAGAGCCATTGGGGGACGAAGGTTAACCCCTTTCAGGACGAGCGCCAGCCCCAATCTCTTTGGGAGGTATGACATAATCCCGACGTTCACCCTTGCGGGTAGAGCGCGGGACTTCCCGGCTTATTGTTAAAGTCGTTAGAATTGCCACCAAGATTGATTCCCTTCCCCCCATGAGTGAGCGCCCCCCTAACCTAATCCTTGCGGACGCCGACGCGATCTTTCGCTTGGGGTTAACGACGGCCCTTCTAGGCGAGTTTCAAGTCTTAGCTCAGGTCGGGAGTTTTCAAGAACTGAACGCGCTCTTAAAAACCGAGACGCCGGATTTAATCATCCTCGACCCCGCCGTCCCCTCTCAAGGCAACAGCGGTTGGGGAGAAGTCCGGCGTCTGCGTCGCGCCTATCCTCGCATTAAACTCTGTTTGCTGACGGCCAGCCTCGACTACGACCGTCTGGCCGGGCTTCAGTCCCTCGGCGTTGAGGGCTATTTTCCCAAGGGAACCGCGGCGGGGGTCTTAAAGGACGGCTTACGGCGCCTGTTGGCGGGAGAAATCCTCTGGAGTCCCTGGCCGGGGCTTGCTCAGCCCGCTCAGTTGCCCCCGGCCCAAGGTTGGCTCTGGCGAGGGTTTCAGCAGGGCTTCCGGCAAATAGACGGCGCGTTGGACGCCTTGGAGCAAACCTTAACGTCTCCCAACCTATCGGACTTTGACCGCCTCTTTTGGCGGGGGCGCCGTCGAGAACTACAGGCGGCCCGGTGGTTGGCGAAGCGGTTTGTGCCGAGTTCTCTCAAATCCGCCTGCTTAAAGCCTTTGGCTCCCGAGGGAGCTTTAACCCTCGCCCCGGCGCCGCTTTTACCTCAGGTCATCGCCAATCCCCCCTTGATTAACGACCAGAATTTAACGGGGATTCCCCTCGAACTGGATCTTCTTCAGGAAGACAAGCGCCGGGAGCTTTTACAACTCTGTTGGAGTCAATGGGAGCGTTTCCGGGTCGATCTCCGGCGCCTTCAGGCGACCCCGGAGCAATTGCCGACGGAGACGGCGACTCTCTGGGGGGAAATTTGGCAAAGCGCCGCCCTCGGTTTTTTGGGCAAATACGGCGCGCCGAAAGAAACTTTTAAACTAGACGAACTCCAGGCTTTGCTAACGAGCTATCGCCCGGTATTAGAGAAGGAAAGTTTAGCTCGGATTCCCCAGGGACGGCGATTGCTGGAGCGGGCGCTAGGGACGGATTCAGCGACAACGGGGAACCCCGGGACAGAGTTAGACCCGGACCCCTGGGCGCTCTACCTCCACCACGCTCTTATTCAGGTGGCTAACGGGGTGATGGTCTTCGCCTTGAATTATTTTCCCCACCAGGAAGCCCTGAACAAGAGTCTTTATCAGGGCGATAAACTCTCTTCTCGGGAAATCGCTAAATTCCGCAATAATTTGACCTGGCATTACCAATGGCGGCGCTATTGGCTGGAGCCAAAAAATATCTTTGAAAGCCGCCACGAACTTTTCTACTTTTCCGCCCGGGGCATTGAGATGACGGCGCTCTACGCGCCCCGTCAGGCGGAACTGGCGGCCTTGCGGGGTCTGCCTTGGTTGACCACGATGACGCTGGAGTTGCGGGACGCGCTTTCCCCCCGCCTCCGGGCTTTGGAGGTGTTGATTGGCAAAGGTCTGGTCTTTATTCTGACCCAGGTGGTCGGACGGGGTCTAGGATTAATCGCCAAAGGGATTTTTCAAGGCATGGGCGGCGCGTGGCAGGAAGGCAATTCTAAACGCCCGTTTTAGCCGGGCGTAAACGGCGCTAGACGATTCTCCCAGACCGCCCCTAAAATTGGGGGCGTTCTCCATCCTCCAGCGCCGCTCCCATGATTGCCCCGCCCCTACGCCAACGAGTCGGACGAAAACTTCGTCTGATGGCCAATTCCGTTCTGCTGGCTTCCTCCCCCCAAGTAACCTGTAATCTTTGCGGTTGGCAAGGACGGCGCTTTGTGGACGACGAATGGCATCCCCGGGCGACGTGCCCCCGTTGCGGCTCCCAGGTGCGCCATCGGCTCCTAGCCGCCGCTTTAACCGAGCATCCGGGTCTGCGGGCGGAAACTATGTTCGGGCAGAGGGCCGCGCTCCATGTGGCGCCGGAAAAAATGGTCGGCTCTTTGGTTCAAAAATATACTCAAAGCTATCAAACGGCGGATTTTAATCGGGCCAATGTGGATCTGCGCTTGGACATTACCCAGATGAGCGCCATCGCCGACGGGAGTTACGGCGTTTTTATCGCCTGCGATGTGTTAGAGCATGTGAGCGACGACCGTCAGGCGCTCCGGGAAATCTATCGGGTTTTAGCGCCGGGAGGCTGGGGCATTTTTACCGTTCCCCAAGAGGATCACCGGCAAGAAACCCTAGAAGATCCGAACATCCAAACCCCGGCGGATCGGGAAAAACACTATGGGCAATGGGACCACGTCCGGCTCTACGGAGCGGATTTTAGTGGGCGCTTAGAGGAAGCCGGTTTTACAGTCACCGTCGTCGATGAGCAGAGCTTTCCGCCGGAAACCGTCGCCCGTTACGTTCTCTTTCCCCCGGCGCTGTCCCCCCATCCCCTGGCGACCAATTATCGGAAAGTCTTTTTCGCCCAAAAACCCTAGGGAAGCCTACTTGTTAATCCGGTCTAACAGCCAGAGGGAGGAGAGGAGACCGGTAAAGTGGGCGATGATGGTGTTGGTGTTGGCTTGAATGGCTAACAAATCGATGGATTGCACCAATTGACTCGGGTTAATCCCGGAAGCAAAGGCGCCCTGGGGCACGCTCAGGGATTTAATCAAGACAATGCCGCTCACCGAGGCGGCGCCGATAATGGCCAGACCCATCCCCGCCACATTCACCGCCAAGCCCCAGCGAATGACTTTGATAATATCGGCCCGGCGGGGCGGCGTTTCTCCCTCCTGTAGTCGGCGCCCGAGGCGCCGGTAACGGATGGAAAAATAAATGGCGACGCCCAGTAAAACGATGGCGATAAAGGCGGACAAAATCCCGGCTTCGATGCCCGCCGTGCGGTCTTGCCCCACCGTTAGCCCCATACTGGCGAACAAGAAGGTCACCACGGCGAAAGCGCCGACGACGATTTGCACCCAAAAACCCAGGTTGCCCACCGCGGTCAGGTTAGCGGACGCCCGGAGCGCAGCCTGGGGAATGGGTTGGGCCAGATCGCTCGAATCTTGATAATCGGTCTTGCGGTTCATAAAGATACTGGGTTCCGGTTAAGGAGGGCTGGGCGTAGCTCAAGAAAGCTAAGGGCTGAGCGTAGCCGAAGCCCGAGCAGATCAAAACGTTTACCCCTCAAATTCATCCATGCCCTCCTCCTCGGAGTCGCCGGACTCCACCGGAAACGCCAGGGAATTGAGGGAGTAGGTTTCCCGGATTTTTTGCTCCACCGCTTCGGCGATTTCCGGGTTTTCTTCCAGATATTTAATGGCATTGTCCCGCCCCTGGGCGATGTTTTCGCCGTTGTAGCTATACCAGGCGCCTTTGCGGACTAGGACGTCGGCCTTTTCCGCCAGGTCGATCAAACAGCCCACCTGGGAAATGCCGGAACCGAAAATAATATCGAACTCGGCGATGCGGAAGGGCGGCGCCACCTTATTTTTAGCCACCTTGACCTTGGCCCGAATACCGTACTCCCCTTCCGAGCCTTTTTTCAGGGTTTGAATCCGGCGGATATCCAACCGCACCGAGGCGTAGAACTTCAGCGCCGTGCCGCCGGTGGTGACCTCTGGACTCCCGTAGGTGACGCCGATTTTTTGCCGCAGTTGGTTTAAGAAGACGACCAAACAACCGGAGCGGCCGATATTGCCGGCGATTTTCCGCAGGGCCTTGCTCATCAGCCGGGCCTGCAAACCCACCTGGGTGTCCCCCATCTCCCCTTCGATTTCCGCCCGGGGCACCAGCGCCGCCACGGAATCCACCACCACGATATCCACCGCGGAGGAGCGCACCAGTTGATCGACAATCTCCAGCGCCGATTCCCCCGTGTCCGGTTGGGCGACTAATAAATTCTCAATATCCACCCCCAGCGCCGCCGAGTAGGCCGGGTCAAGGGCGTGCTCCGCGTCCACAAAGGCCGCCACCCCTCCCGCTTTTTGGGTCGCCGCGATGGCGTGGAGCGCCAGGGTGGTTTTGCCGGAGCTTTCCGGCCCGTAAATTTCGATAATCCGTCCCTTGGGCAGACCGCCCCCCAGGGCTAGATCTAGGGTTAAGGCGCCGGTGGAGAGGGTTTCCACCCGCATTTGGGCGGCGTCCCCCAGACGCATAATGGCGCCCTTGCCAAAATTGCGCTCAATCTGAGCGAGAGTCGCCGCCAGAATCTTTTCTCGGTCGGACTGGGTCGCGTTCGCGGTGCTGGCCATGACTGCCTCAAGGGAATAATGAAAAGCTGGGGTCTCGGGAAAAGACGCTCCGATTCAGCCTTAATATTATAGGTAAAGTTGGCGTGGGTCTGACGGTTAGGAGCGGCGAGATGCGCGAAGCAAGCGAAGGGTTAACGACGGCCCTGGCTCAGTTTCCTTGGCCCGAGGAGTGGCGCCCTTGGCTAGAGCGGGGGCAAGCCTGGACGGCGCTGTACGACTGCGTATTAACGGCGAACCGGTCTTTCAACTTAACCCGCATCACGGCGCCGGGCGACTTTGTGGAGAAACACCTCTGGGATTCCCTGGCGGGGGTTTTAAGCCTGCCGGAGTTGGCTCAAGCCGAACAGTTACGAGCGATTGATATCGGAACCGGCGCCGGGTTTCCCGCTTTCCCCCTAGCGTTAACCTGGCCTCAATGGCAAATGACGGCGCTGGACTCCACCCGCAAGAAAGTGACTTTTATTCAAACCGCGGCCCAGACTTTGGGGTTAACCCGACTGGCGGCGCTGGCGGGTCGGGCGGAGATCCTCGGTCAGACGCCGGAACACAGAGAAACCTACGATTTAGCGGTCATTCGGGCGGTGGCGGAGAGTCGGGTCTGCGCGGAATATGTCTTACCCTTCCTGAAACTGGGGGGCCAGGGCGTCCTCTACCGGGGCCAAACTACCGCCGAGGAATTGGCGGCGCTGACGCCGGCGGTGAAATTACTGGGAGGAGAAATCCAGACTGTCATTTCCCTCAAGACCCCCCTAACCCAAGCGGAGCGTCAGTTTATTTACCTCCGCAAAGTCGCCCAAACGCCGAAAGCCTATCCCAGAGCCGCGGGACTGCCCCGTCAAAGCCCTCTTTAATTGGGCGCTGATTGAAGCCGTTTTTTGAAGGAGTAGGCGATCAGAATTATACGGTTATAATGGGGGAAGAGCGAGCAAAAAAAACAATGCAAGCGAATACATAACCTTATAAGTCACCCAACTAAGACGTATTCAATCACTAAATAACTTTAGACTCATTTTGTTATGATTTCTCCTACCCTCGTTAATAGCTCTCTGACCCTAGAGACAACTCTAGCGATTCAGGCGCTGAATGGAACCCAAATCGAAGGCAATAGCGGTTGGACTCAGTTTACCTTCCTCGTTCAGCGCGCTGGCGATTTAAGCCAAATCACTGAGGCGGACTGGGACGCGACCGGTAGCGGAACCCAACCCGCCGGCGCCGAGGATTTTGGCGGTGCTTTCCCCCTCGGACGGTTGCGCTTTGAACCCGGCGAGAGCCAAAAGCAAATTATTATTTCGGTATTAGCGGATCAGGCGGTGGAAGCCGACGAGCGTTTTCGAGTTCGTCTCCGTAATCCGACCAACGGCGCCGTTTTAACGACGGCCCAAGCCCAGAGCATAATTCGCAACGACGACGCCAGTTTGTCTGTTACAGCGCTGACGCCGAGTCAACCGGAAGGGAATGAAGGCGCGACCTCCTTTATTTTCCAGGTGACCCGGGCCGGGTTTAACCGTCAGTCTTTAACCGTGAATTGGACGGCGGAGGGCGGCGCGCTTAACCCCGCGGACGCGCTGGACTTTGGCGGCGTTTTTCCGGGGGGAACCCTGAGCTTCGCTCGGGGGGAAGTCGTGAAGGAAATTGTGGTTAACGTTCTGGGCGATACGGCGCCGGAGGGGGACGAAACGTTTCAAGTCCGGTTGGCTAATCCCTCCCAGGCGGTGGCTTTAACTCCCGACGCCGCTTTGGCAACGATTCAAAACGACGATCTCGCCCCTTTGGTTCCACCCCTCAGCCCGGTGGGGGTTAATTTAAGCTCTGTGCGAGCTTCTAGCTCCGCTTTACCTTTTATTAACGCCTTTAAATCCGCCCGGGCCTGGCTTCCCCAAAAAGGAGCGACGGCCGTGACCGCGACTCTCGAACTGGACGATCAGGGCTGGGTCAAATCCTTACCCCCTGCCGGCGGCGCCTACGACCGGGTTACCACAACGCTCTACGACAATCTCCAAGGCAATTACCCCGGGGGAGAATATGTCGTTCTCTACGACGGAGAAGGGACTTTAACTTACCAAAACGACGCGGTCAAAAATATCGGCGCTTCGACGCCCGGGCGGGACGTGATTACCCTAAACCCTAGCAATCGCGGTTTCCGTATTTCTCTAACTGCCACCAATCCTGAGAATTATCTGCGCAATATTCGGGTGATTCCCCTAGCGGCGGAAAGTTCCTATCAACAATCGCCCTTTAACCCGGATTACCTCGCTAAAATCGACGCTTTTTCCGCCTTCCGTTTTATGGATTGGATGGCGACAAACAATTCTCCCCAAGGGGCGTGGAGCGACCGGTCGACTCTAGAGAAAGCGAGTTGGATGGATAACAAGGGCGTTCCGGTGGAAATTTTGGTGCAAATCGCCAACGCGACCGGCGCCGCTCCCTGGTTTACCCTGCCCCATCAGTCCACGGACGAGTACGTTCGCAATTTCGCTCAGTATGTCCGAGATAACTTAGACCCCGGTTTAACCGTCTACGTAGAGTATTCCAACGAGGTCTGGAACGGACTCTTCGAGCAAAATCAATGGGTCAAACAACAGGCGCTACTGGAATGGACTGACCCCGCGGTGAGCGACGCCGATAAAATCATGGATTGGTACAGTCGCCGAACCACTCAGATTACTCGGATCTGGGACGAGGTCTTCGGCGCCGATAAAGCGCGAGTGATCGGCGTGATGGCGGGACAGGCCGCCAATCCCCAACGGTTAAACCGCGCCTTGAGCTACGCCTGGGCCGAGAATCCGCTGACTCATCAAGACTATGGGATCGACGCTCTGGCCATCGCGCCCTATTTTGGGCGCTATCTAGGACAGTCCAAAAATCAAGCTCAGGTGAAAACCTGGTTAACCGAGCCGGACGGGGGGCTGAATACCCTGTTTGCGGAGTTAACGGAAGGCGGACGACTCATCGGCGGCCCCGCGGGGGGTGCTTTAGCCCAGGCGAAACAAAATATTAACGCGCATAAAAACCTCGCCCAGGGGCAGGGACTAGCTCTCCTCGCCTACGAAGGGGGCCAGAGTTTAACCAATGAGACTAGTAATAACGCCGTTTCTCAGTTATTTAATCAAGCCAACCGGGATCCCCGCATGGGTGAACTCTACGAGCGGTACTTAGAGATCTGGAACGAAGCGGGCGGCGGTCTGCTGGCCCATTTCAACGACATTGCTCGTAGCTCCTCTTCCGGAAGTTTTGGTCTGCTGGAATCCGTCAACGCCTCGGGGTCGGCGAAATACGATGCCGTAACCGATTACCTAGCCGACGCTGATGCGATGCCCCCCTTAATTCCGACAACCTTTTTTTCTCTCGCTCCCCTGAGCGCCGATCAGCCGGAGGGCAATAACGGGACGACAAACTTTACCTTCGCGGCGACCCGTACCGGAAACTTAAGCGCCGTTACAGAAGTGGCCTGGAGGGTAACGGGGGTCGGCGCCGACGCAGCGAATGGGGAGGATTTTGGCGGCGCTTTACCCCAAGGAACTTTAACTTTCGCGCCGGGAGAAACGAGTCAATTGATTACGGTTCCAATTGTCGGGGACTCTGTTTCGGAAGAAGACGAATTTTTCCGGGTTTCCTTAGCTCAAGCTTCCCTCGGCGCCGAAATTACCCAGGGTCAGGCGCTGGGGATCATTCGCAATGACGACCTAACTTTAGCTATCGCGCCCGTTAATCTGGCCCAACCGGAGGGCGATAGCGGTTTAACGCCCTTTACCTTCACCGCGACCCGCTCCGGCTCCGGCGCCGACTCCCTAACGGTGAACTGGCAAGTGTTGGGGATTGGCGAGTTTCCCGCTACGGCTCAAGACTTTGGCGGCGCTTTTCCCCAGGGTTCTCTCGTCTTTGGGCCCCAGCAAACCGCCCAGACTGTGACCGTTAATATTCGCGGAGATCGTTCCGTAGAGGTCAACGAAACATTCCAAGTCCTGCTGACCCGTCCCAGCGACGGTTTGGCTTTAGCCTCCGCCACAGCGACGATTGAAAATGACGATTTAATCAATAACTTGACGTTTAACTTGTCCCCCCTCAACGCCCTACAAGCAGAGGGAAATAGCGGTTTTACCCCCTTTACCTTCGTCCTGAGCCGGAGCGGTTCCAGCGCCGCGCTGAATCGTTCCTCCACCCTCGGTTGGACGGCGGTCGGAGCGGGAGGAAACCCGGTTAACGCCGAAGATTTTGGCGGCGCTTTCCCCAGCGGCGTCGTTAGTTTCGCCCCCGGCCAAACGAGTCAAATCATTACTGTTAATGTCCAGGGAGACGGCGTCATCGAAGGGGAAGAAAACTTTAGCCTGATCCTCGGCAATTCCCAAAACGGCGCCGTCGTTCCTTTCCCCACAGTTCTCGGCGCTATCCAAAACGACGATGGCAACGCCTCGGCCTTCAGCGCTTTGGGCATGAATTTAAGCGGTCTGCGGAGTTTTTCCTCGGCTCTGCCCTTCCTCGACTCCTTTAAACTGTCGCGCTCTTGGCTTCCCCAAAAAGGAACCATTTTTAACACCGGCGCCGCCTTAGATTTAGACGCCCAGGGCTGGGTTAAATCGTTGCCCCTCGACGGCGAACCCTACGACCGGGCTACGACCATCGTCCATGATAATATCCTCGGCAATTATCCGGGCGGTCGGTATGTGGTGCGTTACGAAGGAGAGGGGACGCTGAGTTACCGTCAGGACGCCCGCTACAATAAGGCGCTGTCTAGCCCCGGCCGGGACGTTATCGACGTGACCCCGACCAATAAGGGCATTTACATTTCCCTGACGGCCACCAACCCGGCGAATTATCTCCGTAATATCGAGGTGGTTCCTCTCGCTCAGGAAAATAATCTTTCCGTCTTTAACCCGGATTATGTGGCTAAAATCGATCCCTTTTCCACATTGCGGTTTATGGACTGGATGGCGACCAATAATTCCCCCCAACGGGACTGGAGCGACCGTCCGACCCTAGATAAAGCCAGTTGGGTGGACGCTAAGGGCGCGCCGGTGGAAGTTTTAGTGGAGCTGGCTAATACGACCCAAGCGAATCCTTGGTTTACCCTCCCCCACCAAGCCACGGACGATTATGTCCGCAACTTTGCCCAGTATGTGCGAGATAACTTAGACCCCGGTTTAACGGTCTATGTGGAGTACTCCAACGAGGTCTGGAACGGACTCTTTGAGCAAAATCGCTGGGTTAAAGAACAGGCGCTTTTAGAATGGACGGATCCGGGAGTGAGCGACGCCGATAAAATCATGGATTGGTATAGCCGCCGCACTACCCAAATTACTCAGATTTGGGACGAGGTCTTCAGCGCCGATAAAGACCGGGTCATTGGCGTTATGGCGGGTCAGTCCGCCAATGTCCAACGCTTAAACCGGGCCTTAAGCTACGCTTGGGCGGAGACTCCCCTCTCCCATCAGGATTACGGCGTTGACGCCATCGCCATCGCCCCCTACTTCGGGCGCTATTTGGGGAACTCTAAAAATCAATCCCAACTCAACGCCTGGCTACAGGAGCCGGACGGCGGCTTAAACCGACTCTTTACGGAACTCACCGAGGGCGGTCAGTTAACCGACGGCCCCGAGGGCGGC
The DNA here is from genome assembly GCA_016471375.1 of Cyanobacteria bacterium RI_101. Lineage (GTDB taxonomy): Bacteria > Cyanobacteriota > Cyanobacteriia > Cyanobacteriales > Microcystaceae > Synechocystis. The sequence goes on along the minus strand of WGLZ01000054.1, from coordinate 2,872 downwards.
GCTTTGGCAGCGGCGGGGCGTCAAATGTTGGCCCACTCGACCTTGGCGGGCGGCGAGGGGTTAACGTTACTAGCCTACGAAGGGGGGCAAAGTTTAGTGAACGACACCGCCCTCCCCGCCGTGAGCGAGCTGTTTGCCCAAGCCAACCGAGATCCCCGTATGGGCGCCGTTTATGAGCGGTACCTTACCCTCTGGAATAGCCTAGGGGGCGATTTACTGGTTCACTTGAACGATATCGGCCCCAGTAAAGGGGGGCAAAGTTTCGGCTCTCTGGAATATTTAGCGGATACGGGTTCCCCCAAGTATGACGCTTTGATCAACTATCTTACGCAGTCCGCCTAAGCCCTAGAACCAGCGCCGGTTAATAACTGACGAGTTTTCGTTAAGGCGGTGCCGCTCCTTCCTCCGGTTCCCCTCCTTGGAGGGGTTAGGGGTGGGTCAAGGAGAGTCTGGGATGCACACACACAACTCGAAACCCGATATTGAAGTAACGGGAGTCAAGAACGTCGGAGTAACGCGAAGCCGAACGACAATAACTTGGAAAGGGATCCCAAGAACCGCCCCGAATTACCCTGTTTTGAGAATAGTTACCAATCCATACGCTTCCATCTGTCGGTGCTCCCTGATAGTCGTTATTCCAATCGTCCTCACACCATTCCCAGACATTGCCGTGCATATCGTAGAGTCCCCAAAAATTAGGTTTCTTCTGTCCAACAGGATGCGTTTTACTGGCTGAATTGCGTTTGTACCATGCATAATCCCCTAGCTGATTTTCATTATCTCCAAAATAGTAACGAGTTTGAGTTCCAGCTCGACAAGCGTATTCCCATTCCGCTTCGCTGGGCAACCGATAAGTTTTGTCAGTCATCTGGCTTAGTTTTTGACAAAACTCTTGACAGTCGTTCCAACTGACTTGCTCAACTGGATTTTGGGGATTATCGCTAAATTTCGAGGGATTATTGCCCATGACAGCTTGCCATTGTTCCTGAGTGACCGGATATTTCCCCAGATAAAATTCTTGTATGATCACTTGATGAGGCGGTTTTTCATTATTGTGTTCATTAGAACCCATCAGAAAATTTCCCGCCGGAATCTTGACCAATTCTAGTGTTATGCAACCGGGTAAAATTTCGATGAATAGATTAGTTTTTTGCTCTTCTGTAGGGACAGTCGGCTTTTTGATAGGAGCAATATCTGAGGCTGGTTGTCGTTCATAAATCTTAGGACTAATCCGCTCAATGGCATCGCTTGCCTCTTCCCGTTCGCTCGAAGTAGATCTGTCAGCTACAATCACCTGTCGCCACAGTTTTTTGGCACCACTATAATCCTCCCGTAGTTCAGCCCGCATCGCCTCAGTTCTAAGATGGACAATATCGGTGGACGTGGCGCAACTCAGCAGTAAAGATCTATCGTATTTAAACCCCGGCTCAGGAATAACCCGCGGCGTCTGAATCTTTTTGCCATGTTCACGATTCAGCGCCGGCACCCGTTGACTCAGATATTGCTCCAATGCCCTAGGAGTCGTATGCCGCTCTAGCCCCTCCAGCAGAGCGTAGGTAAAAACGCCCTGTTCTAGCGCCGGAATCTCGTAGGATCGCTCCCCCCGACTACAGGAAAACAGAGTCACGATCCCCCGCTCCTTAGCGATCTCTAGGGTCTGCTCTCCCATGGCCCGACCAATATCGCGCCCCCCCGCCTCGGCACCGTGGGTGCGATTACGACACATATCCATCACCATCACCACATTCACGGCGCCGCACTCCCTCAAGCAGTCGGTAACGAAACTAATGGGAATGGCCGTGTCCGTCAAGTCGTCGGGGTTGCCGTCGCAGGGGAGCAGAAAATCCTGGCGCTCATGGACAATTCCATGACCCGCGTAGAAAAACCAGAAATTGTCGGCGCCGCTAGCCGTCCTAATCTCGTTTTTCAGCAGATGTCTTAGGTCGGTCCGAGTGGGACGGCGCTGGGAAAGATCACTATCGCAACACAGCAAGACGTTCTCCGGGGGGAATTTTGCCCGCTCGCACAAAAACTGCCGCATTTTGACAGCGTCGTTGACGGCATATTGGATAGGGGGATCGGGCAGGAACTTATATTTGTTAATGCCAATCGCAATAGCCCAGTTGTTTTCCGCCATTTACTTCCCGTCTGATCGAGTAAATTTGAGTTTGATCGCACCCTTGCCGGACGCTTCTCCCCCCGCCACCAGTTTAACCTCTCCCTTTGCCCCAATCTCCAGCGATAGCTCGATTTCAGAAAGTTGTACCCTGGGGGGCGTTCCTAGCGGCGCGGTTGATTCCGCTTGCATCTGCTGATCTGCCTGCTGAAACAACCGTCCCACCATTCCCAAGAAACTCGCCATCCGGCGCTCTAATATCTCCGGGTCTAACCTCACCTCAACCCGTTTTTGAAGCGTCTCGCCCCATCCCCGTCCTCCTTCCCCAGAGGCCGCTTCATCGGCGCTGACCAACACAATAATTTCATCAGAGGGCGTAGGTGAACTAGTCATGATCGTAGTCTTAAATTATTAGCCAATTATAGCGGAGCCGGCGCCGGTGGGGGAGACAAAGACGTAAAAATCAAGGAAAGACCTAAAACAGGACTTTTCTTTCGTTTCAATGTTACGGCGCCGGTGCTTAAAAGGTTGCTGAGAGCGAAAACATAAGGCATCAAACTCCGGCTGAGGCTTTAAATTTAGGAGCGTCATCAGATTTGCAGATCAATCTATTTAGGCTCTCTGGGGATCACGCCTAATAGTGTATAATAGATTACATTATTTCAGTGGAGATGATTCCTATGTTTCCCTCTTTTGATACCCTAATTGATGCTCCCGGCTGGGAAGTATGGACTACTCATGTAGAGGACAATAATG
>WGLZ01000051.1 GCA_016471375.1 Cyanobacteria bacterium RI_101 | reverse complement strand
ACATCGGTTTTGAAGTGATGCACGAGCGCAACGCTCACAACTTCCCCCTCGACCTCGCCGCCGGCGAACAAGCCCCCGTGGCTCTGACCGCCCCCGCGATTCATGGTTAATTCCTGTTTCTGGAACTAACAACTTAATACTTTAACCAACGGCGCTGTCTAGCAATAGGCGGCGCTGTTTGGCTATTCAATCACCCGACGCTCTATGACCCCGGTTTTAGAAAATATTTCATCCCTCTATGAAAGCGACTATGAACAATGGCTCGTAACTATGGTCTTGTTGCTGAAAAATAAACAGGTTGATTCATTAGATTATGAGCACTTAATCGAGGAACTAGAAGCTTTGGGTCGGGAACAAAAAAGCGCCGTTGAAAGTTTAGTCATTCAAGTTATTCAGCATCTTTTGTTCTATCAATATTGGCACAGGGAGTGGGACTATAACCAGCGCCATTGGCGGGTTGAAATCATTGCCTTTCGGACTCAATTAGAATTAAGATTAACCGCTAATTTACGCAATCATCTAGCTCAGCGCCTAGATTATCTTTACGGCAAAGCTAAAAAAATGGCGGAGGTCAAAACCGACTTGGAGTTTCCCCTCCAATGCCCCTATTCTCTAGAGCAAGTTTTAGATGAAGATTGGCTTCCCGATAGGGAAGACCGGCGCTAGACCCACCGTCTCCATTCGCTTATTTGAACGCAACCTAACCCTATGACTTCGACTTTACCCCCCTGGCTCCGGCGCCCCCTGGGTCGGGTTCAGGAAATTTCCACCGTTCAGAAAATTATTAAATCTCGCAATCTCCACACCATTTGCGAAGAAGGGCGCTGTCCCAATCGGGGAGAATGCTACGCCCAGGGAACGGCGACTTTTTTATTAATGGGGCCTATTTGCACGAGGGCCTGCGCCTTTTGTCAGGTGGATAAGGGCCAAGCGCCGTTACCCTTAGATCCCCGGGAGCCGGAAAAAATTAGCGAAGCCGTTACCTTACTGGGATTAAAGTACGTCGTCCTCACCGCCGTGGCCAGGGACGACCTCGCCGACGGCGGCGCCGGTCAGTTTGTGGCGGTCATGGACGCGATTCGGGCCCGGAATCCCCAGACCCAAATTGAAGTTTTGACCTCGGACTTTTGGGGGCCCGGCGGCGAAGCGGCCCAACAGCGCCGGGTCTTAACCGTTGCGGACGCAAAACCGGCCTGTTATAACCACAATGTGGAAACCGTGGCCCGGTTGCAGGGCATCGTGCGTCGAGGAGCTAAGTATGAACGCTCGTTACAAACGCTCCGCTGGGTTAAGGAGGCTTACCCAACCCTGCCCACAAAATCCGGGTTAATGCTGGGCCACGGCGAAACGGAGGCGGAAATTTACCAAACCCTCCAAGACTTGCGGGCTGTCGGGTGCGACCGGGTCACTCTCGGGCAGTATCTACAACCGTCCCTAGAGCATTTACCGGTGCGGAAATATTGGACGCCGGAGGAGTTTGAGCGCCTGGGAGAAATGGCTCGTAATTTGGGATTTAGTCAGGTACGCTCCGGCCCCTTAGTTCGCAGTTCTTACCACGCCGGAGAGGCTGATAGAGATATTCTCAGTCGGTCTGACCCTCACCCTAATCCCTCTCCCTCTTTGGGAGAGGGACTTAAAACCTTGACATAAGGAAAGTTTTGGCTCCCCTTCTCCCAGAATTGGGAGAAGGGGCTGGGGGATGAGGGCAAACCAACTTTGTTCTCACCAGTCAGACAACTTCAAACCACTAAAGATTTGCCGGCGACGCTCAGGGTTTGAGACGGTAACTCTCCAAAGAGACGGTAATAATCCCGGGCCAGTTGGCCGGAATGCCAAAAGCCCCACTCGGCGCCGATCTCATTAACCCGACCTCCTTGCGGCGCTTGTTCCCGTAGGGCGAGACGAAACCGATTGAGGCGCCATTGTTTCAGGTAGGCTTTCGGAGACAGCCCATAGAACTCCCGAAAAGTGTATTCCAAAGTTCGCTGACTGACGCCCGCGGCTCGACCAATATCAGCGGCGGTAATATCCGCCTGGGCGCAGCTTTCCATAAACGCTTCCGCTTGGCGGAGAGCGGCGCTGCGTTTTAAAGTGGTCTTTTTGGGTTTAATCTCTTGGGATTCGGCTAAAAAAGCCATTAACTGCTGGGCGATGTGGGTTTCTAATTGGTCGATAAAGTCGTTTATCAAATAAGGGTAAAGAAAACTGTCTCTATGATGAGAAACTAGGGCAAAACTAGCCCGCTCAAACAGTTGGCTCAGGGAGCGTCTCAGAGCCAGTAACCGTTGGCGAGAGGCGCTTAAAGCGGAAGTGTTAAAAAAGGCGGAGCCTAACAGTCGCGTCGGCTCTGGGAGATGATAATTTTCGCAGAGTTGAAAGAAAAAGGCTTCGCTAAAGTAAATGAGATAAACGCCATAGGCGGATTTTTGAATCATCTTAAACTCTGATTGAGGCGGGCCTAACAATATATAATTATCCTCTAGCTGATATTTGTCGTCAAACAGTAACCAAATAGGAAACATCGGCACGGCGAAGGCCCAAGTCTTAACCGGCGCTCCTTCTAGTTTCATGAGCCGGGTGTGTAAGTGCCGATCAATTCTGACATTAGGACTACTGATTTCTACCGAACTACCCTGAAATCTACCGGCGCTGAGTTGACAAATATCTAACTGAAAACAATTTAGATTGGTAAAAAATGAGAGGCTGTCGTCAAATTGACGATAGCGATAGGAAAAATTTAGATAGGGCAAGTCGAGTGAAAAGCTTTTCTTAACCATAGTGTCATAAAGTTAAGTGATTTGATTAGTGACCTCTAACTTGCAATCCGACCTTTCCGGTTCCCCTCCTTGGAGGGGTTAGGGGTGGGTATCGGCATTTAAACCCACCCCCCAGCCTCCTCCCAAGAGGGGGAGTTTATTATCGGCGCTGTACTGCCGGTTCCCCGCCTTGGAGGGGTGGGTATCCGTATTTAATGCGGTTCTCCTCTTGCCCTTGGGGGCGCTGAGAACGCTAACCGTCAATCATAGACTGAGACCGCTTAGTCGGGGACGTTTTGAGGGTCATAACTTTGGCCGCGCCAGTCCGAAACACAGTTAGCCTCGCGTCAGCCTTGGGCGGACGACCCTAGAAAATTGCGCTTTTTTGATCAAACCCGCGTCGGCGCCTTGCTACTCTGGGGCTTAAACGGGTTTTGAGGATGGCCCAAGTTCTCTGGATTGACTCCGGCGCTCTGGTTGAATCAACTCCATACTCACGGAAACCTGCCATTCAATATCTAGGAGACTCTAAACTTTATGCCAAACGGACAACCCAACATCCTCATTCTCTGGGGCGACGACATCGGACAAAGCAACCTCAGTTGCTACAGCGACGGTCTGATGGGTTATCAAACCCCCAATATTGATCGGGTCGCCAACGAGGGCGCAAAATTTATTCACTACTACGCAGAGCAAAGCTGTACGGCTGGGCGGGCGGCATTTATCACCGGGCAATCGGTGTTCCGTACCGGCTTAAGTAAAGTGGGGTTACCGGGTGCTGAACTCGGTTTTCACGCCGACGATCCCTCCATCGCTGAATTGCTGAAACCCCTGGGGTATCGCACCGGCCAATTTGGCAAAAACCACTTCGGCGACCGGGACGAGCATTTACCGACGATGCACGGCTTTGATGAATTTTTCGGCAATCTCTATCACCTCAACGCCGAAGAAGAACCGGAATTACGGGATTATCCCCAACCGGAAGATTTTCCCAACTTCCAGCAAAATTATGGCCCCCGCGGCGTCTTGCACTGTTGGGCCAATGGCGACGGGACTCAACGGATTGAAAACACGGGGCCGTTGACCAAAGAACGGATGCAGACTTGCGACGAAGAATTTATGACCGAGGCGAAACGCTTTATCCGCGACGCCGTCGCCTCCGGGGAACCCTTCTTTGTTTGGTTTAACACCACCCACATGCACTTCCGCACCCACGCCCGACCCCAGGATTTGGGTCAATCCGGTCGCTGGCAGTCGGAATACCATGACGTGATGATTTATCACGACAACTGCATTGGGGAGATGCTCAACCTGTTAGATGAACTGGGTATTACCGACGACACCATCGTCATGTATAGCACCGATAACGGCCCCCACATGAACAGTTGGCCCGACGCGGGGATGACGCCTTTCCGCAATGAGAAAAATTCTAACTGGGAAGGCGCTTATCGGGTTCCTTGCTTGGTGCGTTGGCCCGGTAAGATTGAGGCTGGCACGAACATCACGGGGATTGTGAGCCATCTCGATTGGTTGCCGACCCTGTTGGCCGCGGCCGGAGAACCGGAAATTAAGCAAAAACTCTTAACCGGTCACCCAGTCGGCAATAAGACCTTTAAGATTCACCTCGACGGCTACAACATGCTGGATTACTGGACGGGTAAAACCGACAAAAGTCCGCGGGTGGAGTTCTTCTACTTCTCCGACGATGGCGATCTGACGGGGTTGCGCTACGACAATTGGAAGATTGTCTTTATGGAACAACGGCAAACGGGAACGTTACAAATTTGGGCGGAACCCTTTGTGGCCCTGCGGGTTCCTAAAATCTTTAACCTCCTGACTGACCCCTACGAACGGGCGGATGTGACCTCGAACACCTATTGGGACTGGATGTTAGACCACGTCTTCCTACTGGTGCCCGCTCAGACCTATGTGGCTCAGTTCCTAGAGACCTTTAAAGCCTATCCCCCGCGCCAAAAAGCGGCCAGCTTTAGCCTCGAACAGGTGATGGACAAAATGACGTCAACCGCCGGCGCTCGTTAAGTCGAAGCTTAGCCATTGCGGGGAAAGGGGGATTAGCCGATCCCCTTTTCCCCGGCGCTCTTAATTTTTGAGACCTCTTGGGAGACGTTGACGTTATGACCCCGGCGCAACTGGTTGGTTTATTGGTCAAGGGCAGTATTTTTCTGACGGTTTTTTCCCTGGGTTTGGAATCCAGTTTTCGAGATCTCACTGGCTTAGCGCGGAAACCCCAACAATTGGTCAGGGCGATCGTCCCTATCTATCTGGTGATGCCGTTGGTGGCCGGTCTCTTAATTGCCCTGTTCAGCCACGTGCATCCCGCCGTCAAGATTGCCCTGTTTGCCCTTTCAGTGTCGCCCATTCCGCCCTTACTACCCAAGAAACAGTTAAAGGCCGGGGCCACAGCATCCTATGTGATCGGTTTACTGGTGGCCATGTCCCTGTTGGCCATCGTCTTTGTGCCGTTACTCATTGAAATTTTTGACAGGGCCTTTCCACAGTCGGTGACAATTTTACCGGCGACAGTGGCGGAAATCGTTCTCAAAGTGATTTTACTACCACTGGTATTAGGAGTTATGACTCACTACGCTCTGCCAAAGGTGGCGGGGAAGGCGGCCACTATCCTCTCGCGGATTGGCAACATCCTTTTGCTACTAGGAGTCTTGGTAATCTTAGCTAAATCCCTTCCATCGATTCTCTCCTTGATTGGGAACGGCACTGTCTTAGTGGCTGTACTGTTTGTGGTCATTGGGTTAGTCGTTGGCCATCTTTTTGGCGGCCCCGATCCTGACGACCGCGCCGCGTTAGCCGTTTCTACCGTTTCCCGTCACCCTGGCATGGCCTTGGCCATCGCCGGAGTGAATTTTCCCGAACAAAAACTGTCCTTTGCGGCCATCGCCTTATATTTGTTGCTCAATACGGCCATCACCGCGATTTATCTGAAAAAAATTCGCAAACTCCTCGACGGCGCCGAATCAGGGAGCGCGATATAGCGAGGAATAGCTCCGTCTCCTCATGCCGTTGAAATTCTTATATTGTTAAAACGATGGTTCCGTCCAATTCTGGGGGGAACGGTCGTCAAAGTCCCCCCAAGTTGGGGGATTGAGGCGGCGGATCAACGCTTATTAAACATCCCCTTAGTTTTCCTAAATCTCCCGATGTCCATCCTCCGGCGGCGCCGTCTTTTACAACTCAGTTTCGGAACTTCTTTGGGTCTAATATCCGGCCTTGGGCCGGTTCTAGCCTCCTCCACAAGCGCCAATCCCTTACCCAGTTGGCGCCCGGGCCCCGTTAAAGCGGCGCTGTTGAACTTTGTCCTAGGGGTCGCCACTCCCGGCGCTCCCAACTTTACGCCCAGCGCCGACCGGATCGCCGTCTTCGATAATGACGGGACTCTCTGGTGCGAGGAACCCTTAATCCAGGTTTTGTTTCTCCAGTGGCGGTTGCGGAAAAATCCCCCCGATCCTTCGGCGCTGACCCCGGTTGATCGCGCCCTTCTGGATGGGAATTTAGCGGCGCTGGCTCAAATGAACAGAAAGCAAGTTATGACGGCGCTGGCGGAGAGTTTAGCTAATCAAACCGAGGCGGAATTTAGCGCCGAGGTCAAGGCTTTTTTCAAGACCGCCCAACATCCCCGCTTTGGCGTTCCCTTGAGCCAAATGGTTTATCAACCGATGCTGGAATTGTTAAGTTATCTGAGACAACAGGGGTTTCAAACCTGGATTTCCTCCGGGGGCGGCATAGATTTCATTCGGGCGATTTCCGAAGACCTTTATGGAATCCCGCCCCAACAGGTCATTGGCAGTTCCCTAAAAAAAGAGTTTCGGCTCCTGGGAGGGAAGGGCGTTATCTGGCGCTTGCCGGAAGTGGAGACCATTAATGATCAACAGCAAAAACCTGTGGGGATTAATTTACATATTGGCAAGACCCCTATTTTCGCGGCGGGAAATGTCAGATCCGGGGGCGACATCGCCATGCTGACCTACAGTCAAAGCGCCGCGCCGTCCTTACAACTGTTAATTAACCACGACGACCCGCGACGGGAATTTGCCTACGGCGAAGCGGATCAAGCTTCCCTCAAGGCGGCCCGGGCCAATAATTGGCAAGTTGCCAGTATCCAAAAAGATTGGGAACGGGTTTTTCCCTTCGGTTAATGTTTTAATTAAAAATCTCTTTCTTAACCCCCATGACCCAATACGCTCCCCCCCGCTTCCATGTTCTCGCCAAACCCACCGGCGCTATTTGTAATCTAGACTGCTCCTATTGTTTCTTCCTCGATAAAGAAGAACTTTACCCCGGCAGTAAATTTCGCATGTCGGAGGAGCTTTTAGAGCGTTATATTCGTCAACTGATCGACGCCCATCAAACCCCTCAAGTGACGGTGGCTTGGCAGGGGGGAGAGCCGACTTTGATGGGAGTGGATTTTTTCAGAAAAGCCATCGCCTATCAGGAAAAATACCGTAAGCCCGGCATGACCTTTGAAAATACCTTACAAACCAACGGCACACTTTTAGACGATGAATGGTGCGAATTTTTTAAGGTTAATAATTATCTAATCGGCTTAAGTTTAGACGGGCCGAGGGAACTCCATGACGCCAATCGGGTCGATAAGGCGGGGCGACCCACCTTTGATAAGGTGATGAAAGGGTTAAGACTATTACAAAAACACGGCGTTGAGTACAATATCTTAACCACGGTGAATCGGGTTAATAGCCAACATCCCCTAGAGGTTTATCGTTTTCTACGGGATGAAGTCAAAACTGATTGGATTCAGTTTATTCCCGTTGTGGAACGGGTCAATGAAGACGGTAGAACCCTCTATCAACAGGGAACCACAGTTTCGGAAAACTCTGTCTTGCCCGAACAATTTGGTCTTTTTCTAACCGCTATTTTTGACGAATGGGTTCGTAAAGATGTCGGCAAAGTCTTCGTGCAAACCTTTGAGGCGGCGGTCAGAAGTTGGTTAAATTTGCCCACGGGAATGTGTTTCTTTTCCCCGACCTGCGGATTAGGCGTCGCCTTGGAACATAACGGCGATCTTTACTCCTGCGATCATTTTGTGGAACCCGACTATCTTCTCGGGAATATTCAGGACAATTCCATGGCGGAGTTGATCGGTAGCCAGCGCCAATTTAAATTTGGTCAGGATAAATCGGACACTTTACCGAAGTATTGCCGAGAGTGCGAGGTTCGGTTTGCCTGTCATGGCGAATGCCCCAAACATCGTTTCATCGAAACCCCCGACGGGGAGCCGGGCTTAAATTATCTCTGCGCCGGTTATAAACATTTTTTCACCCACATTGATCAACCGCTCAAAATGATGGTAAAACTTCTTCATCAAGGTAAGGAGGCGTCCGAGATTATGAGAAAATTAGCCGCCCAAGAGCGCCGTCAGAATCGTCCCGCGGGTTTTGGGCAAGCTCGGCGCTGTTAAATTTTTGGCGATCATTTCATTTGAGCATAATGTCCAGAAAGATTCTTAAAAAAATGTGTATTTTGGCGTGATATCGTGGAAATTACCGTATGATGACTGACGGACACTTAAGCCCCCATGACTCACCTTAACTAAACTTAGTTTTTGCCAACTCAATCAATGAATAGGACGCATGAAAATTCCAAAACTCCTAGCTTTGTTCTCTACGATTGCGGCTGTCGCGATGACGCCCATTGCCGACGCCTGTACCGGGATTACCCTGAAGGCCCGGGACGGGGCGGTCGTTTTCGGCCGCACGATGGAATGGGGCACTTTCGATTTGCTCTCCCAGGTAGTCATCCTCCCCCGCGGAGAGCAATTTGTAGGTCATACGCCTGACCGTAAACCCGGTTTGACCTGGAAAGGGCGGCACGGATTTATCGGCTTGGACGCCCCCGCTATGGGCGAGGGTCTCATTCTCGACGGCATGAATGAAAAGGGCCTTGCCGTTAATGGATTCTACCTTCCGGGCTTTACGGAGTATCAAGCCTATGACCCAGCCAAGTCGAACATGAGCATGGGGCCCGGCGATGTCGTTCCCTATCTGCTTTCGACTACCGCGACGGTGGAGGAGGCCAAGGCGGCGCTCGCCAAAGTTCGCGTCACCCCGGTGGTCGCGCCATCCCTTGGTTTCGCCCCGCCGGGGCACTGGATCGTCACCGAACCAAGCGGCAAAGCCGTCGTGATCGAATACGTGAAGGGCGAACTTGTCATCTACGATGCGCCGCTCGGTGTGATTACTAATGCGCCGAACTATGACTGGCATATTACCAACCTGCGGAACTACATCAATCTGTCTCACGTGGCGTTGCCGACGAAACGGCTTGAGGACATGGACTTTGCGCCCCTGGGCGGCGGAAGCGGGATGATTGGGTTGCCCGGCGATAACACTCCCCCGTCCCGGTTTGTCCGGGCCGTGGCGTTCTCGCAGACGGCGCGTCCCACGCCGACGGGGCAAGAGACGGTCTACGAACTATTTCGCATGTTGGATAATTTTAACTTACCGCTGGGTTCCGCCGAGGGTGAAGGCGAAGCCAAGACCAAGGGTATGCGCAGTTCCACCATCTGGACGACCGTCTATGATACGAAGAACAAAAAATTGTATTACCACACGCAACACAACAGGCGGGTTCGCTCAGTCGATTTGAGCAAGATCGATTTTGGTTCGTTGCAGAAGCAGGTTCTAATTCCCCTCGACAAAGTGAAATCCCAAGATATTGAGGATCTTACGCCGACAAACCCGAAAACACCGCTATAAATGCAAAATTGTGATGGGTTATATAGCGGGTTTAAGTGAATGATGAACAGCCTTTATTTAACGCCCCCCTTTCCAATCTACTGTGTATACAGATCTTGGCTAAAGACCTAAATTTTGGGTTTGATCCCCCTAAATCCCCCTTATACAAGGGGGACTTTGAGAAGTTTTCCCCCCTTTCCAAGGGGGGTTAGGGGGGATCGTGATACTTGCATGTACACGGTAGCCGTTCCAATGGGAGTTAGGGGTAATAATCATTGGATTGTGTTCACCAACCATTTAGGTCTGCCATACAAAATTTACTCTAATTGCGCGAGGAGCTTTATTTACCATGTTACGCCTAAGTCTATTTTTGTTAATCTTTTTAGGTTTTGTCCCTTCCCTTCCTGCCCAAGAAACAGAGTCAATTTTATGGGAAAAACCGCGGGACTTACGGGAAATCCGTCAACGAAAAGGAACCCTAACGGTTAATGGCGATCCCCTGGCGCAAATTAACGCCGTGGAGCAATTGCGGGACGTACAAAGCACGGATTGGGCCTATGAAGCGTTGCAAAGTTTAGTGGCCCGCTACGGCTGTATCGCCGGTTATCCCGACGGCGCTTTTCGGGGCAATCGGGCCCTGAGTCGTTGGGAGTTTGCGGCGGGGTTAAACGCCTGTTTAAATACGGTGGAGAAATTACTGGCGGAAAATAGCGCCGTCCTGCGGGAAGATCTAGACGTTCTTAAACGATTAGCCCAAAGTTTTGCCGCCGAATTAGGCGCCCTTGGAGGCAAGGTTGACAACCTAGAGCATCGCTTGGCTTATTTGGAAGACCATAGCTTTTCCACCACCACTAAATTAATGGGTTCGGCGATCTTCAGTGTGGCGGATGTTTTTGGGAAGAGTAATAGCCGTAATCAAACGGTTTTACAGTATCGGACAAATTTAAACCTAATCACCAGCTTTACCGGTCACGACGCCTTAATTACCAGTTTATTCGCCGGGAACGCGCCCCTGCGAACGAGCTTTAATTTACCGGGGGTTGAAACCCCCACGCCCTTTGGTTTCGCGGTTCCCCAGGAAACGGCGGAGGGCACCTTATCTTCTCAATTTGCGGCGAATACTAACAACTCTTTACAGATGTTGGCGTTGCAATATATTTTCCCCCTGAGCGAAAAATTGCTGGTGAATGTAACCAGTAGCTCCAGCGCCTATCAACCCTTTGTTCCCACTCAAAATCCCCTCCTAGACGACGCCAGCGGCGGGCGGGGTTCCCTCTCGGAATTTGGGCAACGGAATCCTATTTATAGCTTGGGCGGCGGCGGCACGGGGGTGATGTTCAACTATCAAGTCTTCGACTCTCTAAAATTATCCGCCGGTTATCTAGCCTCCGGCTTAGAAGCGGGAAACCCAAAACAAGGACAAGGCTTATTTAACGGCGGTTACGGCGCTTTGGGGCAGTTGACCTGGCAACCGATTAAGGAATTTTCCCTCGCCGCGGTTTATCTGAACGACTATAGTCCCCCAGGACGGTTTGGTTTTAACTACAACGGTTTAGGCATAGCGGGCACCGCCGTGGCCAATAGTTTAGCCGGGCAAGACGTCCTCTTTGGAGAGCGTTTAGGCATTGATCAATATCCCGTCATTAGCAACGCCTACGGCCTTAATTTCGCTTGGCAACCCAGCGCCGACATCGCCGTTAGCGGCTGGTTTTCCGCGACCAACGCCCGCTTAATCGGTCAAGGGGACGGCGATATTTTAAGCTACGCCCTGACCCTCGGTTTTGCCAACGTCGCTAAAGAAGGGGATTTATTGGGTTTTGTCGTCGGCGCTCAGCCCTATTTAACCGGATTCAACGGCGGCAATCCCCAACCCTTTAAAGTGGACGTGCCGGTTCATCTAGAGGGCTTTTATCGCTACGCGTTGAACAATAACATTTCCATCACGCCGGGATTTATTTGGCTCCTAGCGCCGAACCAAGACCGGGGCAACGGTAGCGACGTTATTGGCGTCATTCGCACCACTTTTGTTTTTTAGAAGATGTTTATGAATCCCCCTAAATCGGGAGCATCTCACTTTTATAAATAGTACGCTTCAAACCTTGACCCTCACCCTAAATCCCTCTCCCAAAGAGGGAGAGGGACTTTGAAGGCCGGTTCCCCCCTTTCAAAGGCGTCGTACTGAGCTTGTCGAAGTAGGGGTTAGGGGGGATAAAACCAAGGCGCCGACCCTTTTCAAACAATCTCTTAAATCTTTTGTATTTATGGGCTAACCCACAATGCCGACTACTTCCCCCCATCGAAAAACCACCTGGTTTGAGACCCAGAAACGGCGGAAAAAAAATCCCTTTTTTCGTCTGCTCAGACACTCCTTTGGCTTCCGTTTACTGATCGCTTCCCTCATTTCTTTAGGAATTTTAGGACTTGTCCATCGTTTTGAAACCTGCAACCAAGCTCAATTTAGTCAAGACTGTCTAACCGCTAAATTAGGAGACGTGATTAGCGTCGGTAATGTAGAGTCTTTTAGTATTATCACCGCCGCCTGGATGTATATCCTCGAAAGCTCTAAGCGCAAACAGCAAAGCAATTTAGAAGCCTTAGAAATCATTAATAACACCCAAGGAAGACCCTACGCCATTGCTCGCATTGAAGCTCTAGAAATGGTCGGCGCCGCGGGGATTTATCTTGATTATCTCAATCTAGAGGGCTGTAACTTAGAACAACTGGAAATTCCCTATACCCGCCTACGCCATGCCAAGTTAGCCGGCGCCGTTTTAAAAGGGGCGGATTTACGCTATACCGATCTGCAAAACGCGGATCTCAGTCAAGCGGATTTAACTGAAGCGAACTTAACCGGCGCCGATTTAAGTCAGGCCAATTTAACCGGCGCCGATTTGACCCAAGCGAACCTCACCGGCGCTAATCTTGAGGGGGTTGATTTAACCTCGGCTCGTTTAGAAAACACTCTGTTATCCGCTCCAGATTCCTCTGCTTCCCCCAAGACTTAACCGGCTCCCTTACTCAAACCCATGAGTTCTCCGCCAGAACCCTACAATATGACCAACGAACTCGCCAAGGAACGCAACCGCGCCGCCGCGGAGCGGACTTTAATGGCTTGGATTCGCACCAGTTTATCTCTGATTAGTTTTGGTTTTGGGATTGACCGGGTGGTGGCCGCTATTCACGGCGCTTTTGACACCGGCGTCAACGCCTTAAATCTTTCCCGGATCTTAGGACTAGCGTTTATTTCCATCGGCACCCTGGCTCTCTTAGCGGCGGCGCTGTCCCATCGTCGCGACTTAAAACAAATTGAAAGGGGGCATTTTACTTACACGCCTCGCTTATCTCTCAGTTTTATTGTCGCCATCGCCTTAATCGGAGTCGGCTTTTTTGCCTTTATCGGTATTTTAGTCAAGGGGAATTAAAAATTGTTTACAAAAGCGCTGATTTTATCCCTCCTAACCCCCCTTGCAAAGGGAGATTTAGGGGGATTCAAGTAGAGAGTTAGGGACTTCTAAACATCCTCTTAAACAAAGATTAACAATGGAATCTTTACATTTTTTAGAACACACTCTTGCCCAAATCGTTACCCTCTCTAAATTTTGCCTAGAGATGGCTTCTGTTCTCTGTGTTATTTTAGGTTTTGCGCAAACCCTCCGCTTGGCTTGGCGTCTCAATTTAAGAACCAATCGTTTCCAGTCCTTTAACACCCTTCGATTATGTTTTGGAACCTGGTTGGCGCTGGCTCTCGAATTTCAACTCGGCGCCGATATTTTAGCCACCACCGTCGCCCCTAGTTTGGAAAGTTTAGGACAGTTAGCTCTAATCGCGGTGATTCGGACTTTCCTCAATTATTTCCTCAGCAAAGAACTGGAAGCGGAGTTAAAACTAGAAAAAGAAAGAACCAGTTTATCTAATCCAGAAGGAGCGGGCCTTTAAATTCTATTAATTCTCGACAGTCTGAAAAGCGCTAACGGCAGGCTTTAGGGCGAGGACGCGCCTTAACTTTCACTTCTCTCGTCAGTTAACTCGTTTCCAAGTCTAAACAGGATTCCACCCGTTGATAGAGCGCCTCCGCTTCCGCGGGGGAGTTGCCGATGCAGGTTAGCCCCAGTTTGCCAAACTCCGAGAGGGCGCCCATGAGGTGAAAGAGAGCGCCGGTTTGGGTGCTACTGTCAAAGTGGAGACGGTGGGCGGCGATGATGTCCATCAGGTCGTCGGGGAGCAGGCCTTTATACTGGGGCTTTTGGAGGTTATCGGAGGCGATATAGTATTTAGCCCGGCCCTCCAGACTAGAAAATAGACCCGTGGCGGGATTATATAAACCGTTGGTCAGGAGTTTCAAGGTCATAAAGGGATGGGTTGTCCCCCCCTTGCGCAGGTTAATCTCAATGGCGGAAAGTTCCCAGCGGTCGCCGCGTCGGACGGCCATAAAATCCACCCCAAAGCGCTCCATGGCGCCCCGTTTGGCCAGCGCCGCCCCGATTTTCAACCCTAAATCCTGGAGGGCAAGACGGTATTCCTGAACGGCGGGAAAGCGACAACCGAGGTAAATTTGTTGATCCGGCCCCCCCAAAATTTGGTCGTGGGTGGAGAGAATGCTCACCTCTCCTTTGGGGTTGATATAGCCCTGGACGCTGGGAGAACGGCTTTCTTCCCCGGACACAAAGGCCTCGACAATGGCGCCAAGTTCGGGAATGCGGGCGGAAAAACTCTCCCAGGTTTCCCCCTGGGCCTGAAACCGGAGACGGGGCAGTTGGGCTAAAATCGCCTCTTTCTGTTCCTCGGCGCTCTCCGGGCGGGACGGCAAGGGCAGAACCACATTCCCTTCCCCGGAAAAGCCCTCGTTGAGCTTGATCATCATTTTTGGCAGTCGGGGTTGCCGGCGCCAGAGCGCCAGGGCTTCCGCCAGTAAATCTTCCACCGTACTGACCTGGGGACTGCCGTCCGGGTGGGGAACCCCCGCCTCCGCGAAAATTTCTCGACTGCCGCTCTTTGACCCCCAATAGTTGAGGACGGGACTGGCGGCGAACAGCGGCGCTTGTAATCGCAGAGAAAGCTCGGCTTCGAGGAAGGTGGCGTTAAAGCAGACGATGTAGGCCCGGCCCGGTCGCAGGGCGCGGCGGATGCGCTCAATCAGGCGGGGGCGCTCCAGAATTTTTTGGGTCAGGGGATGGAAGGAATTGTCGTAGGTCGTTAATAACAACAGACGATTGCGGGCGTGGGAGAAGGGAATCCCCGCCAGGAGTTGGAGATAATACTCCACAATCATGGGGGACAGGGGTTGGCTGGTGACGTAGATCAGGCGGGTGTTGGGACTGCGGAGGCGAATCAGGGAAAACAAGAGGCGCTCTTCGTAGTGGAGAAAACCCGCCACTTTTTGCCCCACCTGTTGATCCAGACTAAAGGAAGGTAAAACTAAAATATCGCAGTCGTCCCGCTCCAGCGCCGCGTCGGTTTGCCAACGCTCCCGCAACTGTTGCTGGAGTTGGTGGAAATCCATAAGTTCCGCGTCGCTGAGGGCTGGGAAGGCGAGGGTCATAAACTGTGCCGAAAAAACGCCGTCAGCTTTCAGTCTAATCCCCTAGGGCGCCGTCGTCTCAAACTGTTGGGAGTGGAAACGGGCGTAGCGGCCCTGTTGGGCTAACAGTTGCTCATGGGTGCCGGTTTCAATGATTTCTCCCCGCTCCAGAACAAAAATACGACTAGCCCGGCGGACGGTGGCTAAACGGTGGGCGATGACGAAGACCGTGCGCCTTTGAACAATGCGCTCCAGCGCCTCCTGCACTAGTTTTTCCGATTCCGAGTCCAGCGCCGAGGTGGCTTCGTCAAGGATTAAGATCCCCGGATTGCGAAGGACGGCCCGGGCGATGGCCAGGCGCTGGCGCTGGCCCCCGGAGAGGGTGACGCCCCGCTCCCCCACGTAGGTCTGGTAACCCTGGGCGAATTCGCTGACAAATTGATGGGCGTTGGCGATTTTGGCCGCCTCGGTAATGGCGTCTAGGTTTAACTCCGTTTGCCCAAAGGCGATGTTTTCGGCGATGGTGCCAGAGAACAAAATATTGTCCTGGGGCACGATGGCAATCTGGGTTCTGAGACTCTGGAGGGTGACGCCTTGAATATTTTGCCCGTCGATGAAAATGGCGCCTTCCGTGGGGTCGTAGAGACGCATCAGCAGGTTAACGAGAGTGCTTTTACCGGCGCCGGAGGCTCCCACCAGGGCGATCATTTCCCCGGGCCGGGCGGTAAAGTTGATTTGTTTTAATACCAATTTGCCATTCCCGTAATCAAAACCTACGTTTTCATAGGTCACCTCCCCCTGAATCCGGGGCAAGGGAACGGCGCCGGGTTGGTCTCGCACTGCGGGTTGGAGGATTAACAGTTCAAAAATGCGGTCAATGGAGGCTTCCCCCTGTTTGAATAAATTGTAATCCGCTGTAATGTGACTAATGGGGTCGATGAGCATGGCCACGGCGGTGACAAAACTAATAAAACCCACCCCCGTTAAATTCCCCAAAGAAATCTGCCACGCCGCCAGACAAAAGAGGAAAACCACCGCCATGGCTTCCAGAAACCCCACCACCACAAATTGCAGGGCCTTGACTTTTTCCGCCAAAAACTGGGCCCGACGGTGTTGCTCCGCTTCCTCGGTAAAGAGTTTAAGCTGATACTCCTCGGCGGCGAAGGCCTTGACTAAGCGAATCGCGCCTAAACCCTCCGTTAACAACGAGGATAGATTAGAAATGCGGGTCTGGCTACGGCGACTCAGACGCAGTAATTTTTCCCCAAAAAAGCCGATTAAAACTCCCATAATCGGCGCTACAATCAACACCGCCAAAGTCAGTTGCCAGTTGACAAAAAACATGTAGCCAAAGACCACAATCAACTGCAAAACCGAGGGAATAAAGTCATGAAACAGTTTATTAATCACCTCCCCAATGCGGTCGATATCCTCCGTTAAGCGGTAGGATAAATCCCCCGTTTTCGCTCCTTCAAAATAACTTAACCCCAGGGTTTGCAGATGGCGATAGACCCGCTGGCGCAATTCTAAGGCGATGGTCAGCGCCGCCTGGGCCATCAGGGAATCCTGCCCGTACTGAGCGGCGCCCCGCACCAGGAAAATCGCCGCCGCCACCCCCGCCAAGGTTAAAATCGAGCGCACATCCCCGGCGCCGATGGAGCCGGCCATCTTGCCCACCAGCCAGGCTAAAATCGGCCAAAAGACTGTAAACACTAAGGTACAGACAAAAGCCAAACCCACAGTGCGGAAATGGGGACGAATATAGGGCGCTAGGCGCCAATAGTGAGAACGTTGTTTCAAACCGATGACCCCGGAGCCGGGAAAAATTTCATCCTAGCAGATGGGGGAGCGACCGCCCTTAACCGGATTTCTCCAAGCCTTCGGCGCTGTGATTGCGCCGCCAGGACTGCTCCATAGCCGCTCGAATTTTTTTTAGGTCTGGCTTTTTGCCCCCCATCAGGTCGCCAAAATAAACGCAGGCGCCCTCCCCCAAGGACCAAGTGTAGGCCGCGGCCCAGGAGGCCGCCAGCGCCGACCCAAACCCCGGCACAAACTTCACCAACTCCCGCCCTACAGCTTGGGCTAAAAACCCCCCGGCAATGGCGCTGACCACGCCCCCAGCCTGGGAGGGGGAGAGGGTTTGCCCGTAGAGCTGCCCCAACAGACCCACGAGAGAAACCTGAAGCGCCGTCAATACTGGCATAGTGGCGAAGGGGAGCGGCGCCGCCGCGAGGGTGGCCGCCGCAATGGAAAAGGCGAGAATATAGCGGCGGGCGACGTCTCGATAAAGACCGCCTAAGCGTTTTTCCGTTTCCCCTTCCAGCAGTTGATGGATGGCCCGGGCCTCCGCCTCCGGTAGGAGCGCCGTCAGTTTCTCCCCCAGCGCCTCCAAACCGTAGAACACGGGGTTAAAGCCGTCCTCCTCTAGGGTAAAGTCCAAAAGAACCGCCTCGTCCCAGTGGGGCGCAAAATCCGTCTTGATCTGCTCAAAGGCCCGCAACAGGTCGGGAAACTCCGGCGGGTAAGGAGGATGCTCCGTTTCTAACCGGGGATAGACCTCGTGGAGGCAGGTGACCGCCAGCAGACAGGGGAGATGGGGATATTGGCTTTTCAGTTGTCGGGCGATCTCCCGCAAGCTACCGGTGGCGAAATCCGTAATTTTCACCACTAACACCAAAATTTGGGCTTTGACTCCGGTTTCAGGGTCAGGGTCTAAATCCTGAGTCAACTCCGTTAATAACTCCGCGGTGGGCTTACCAATATCCCCCAGCCCCACCGTGTCGGTAAAAATCAGCAGAGGCAGATCCGCGGAGGGATAGGCGTAGCGTTGGGTGTGTTGGGTGTGGGGCCGGAAACCCTGACCGATAATCTCCGCCGAGACGCCCGTTAGCCCTCGAATTAGGGAGCTTTTCCCCGCTTGGGGTTTTCCTAGCAACAGCGCCTCGGTGGTGGGCAGTTGGGCCCGGGCTTCCGCTAAAATAGCCCGAATTTCCCCTTCGTCCACCGTTAAGTGTTTAAGTAACGCCTGACTCACCGGGGCGGTTCCGCTATCCCACAAGCGCCGGAGGGGGTCGAGATTAATCTGGGGGAAAGAAACCATGGCGACGGCGGGAAAAAAGCGATTACTCCTAGGGTATCAAGCCCTTCCGGCGCCGTTAATCCCCCCTAAGTTCGGATTTCACAGCGTAATTCCCCGCAACTGTTGAAATAAGATCGTCGCCTGAATATCCGTCATACTGGCGATGTAGTCCGTCGCCCGGAGAATCCGCTCGTAGGGCGCCGCCTGGGGGTCGTAAAATTCCGCCGGCAGTAGGTAACGGGTCAATTTGCTTTTTTTATTGTCCGTAAAAATAGCGTTTAAAAAATCTGTCAACAGTCCCCCCAGAACTTCATACCCCGCCACCTTGACCCGCACCACATGGGGATGGCGAAAGACGGACTGCGCGGTGGTGGCTTCAATGGCGGTCAGCGCCGGGCCGCGACGGCTAAATTTTAATAAAGCTTCGTCGAAGTCCCCCGCCAAAATTTGGGGTTCCCAGTCCAAAAAAAGCTCCGCCGCCTCCGTCACCAATTCGTTAATAGCCTTGGCCCGCAATCGTTTGATCACCTCCCCTTCGCTTCCCGCCAAATGTCCCACCGCCGCGATAGGCGCCAGTAAGTCCTGGGCTTCCTGAAAGGGGACATAGCCCATATGAAACCCGTCTTCTAAATCGACAATGGAATAACAAATATCGTCCGCGGCTTCTACCAGAAAGGTGAGGGGATGACGGCGCCACCAGGGTAGGGGAGAGAAACGGGGCGCAAGACCCACCGTTTGGGCGACTTCCGTAAATAAATCTTGCTCCGCCCCGAAAAAGCCGTATTTTTGGGCGCTTTTCCCCGGATTTTCCCCTAAAACCCGGGAATCTAGATAGGCCGGGCGGGGATATTTGGTAAAGGCCGCCAGGGTGGCGCAGGTCAGTTGCAGACCGCCGGGACGGTGGGGCATCCCCAGACGGGTCAAGAAGCGAAAGCCCTGGGCGTTGCCTTCAAACAAATTCAGATCCGCCTCCTGCTCCGGGGTTAAGAAAATCTGTTGCCCAGTCTCCGAGCGCCGCCAATTCTGAAACGCCGTTTGAATCGCGTCCTCCCCGGCGTGGCCAAAGGGGGGATTGCCAATGTCGTGGGCCAGGCAAGCCGCGGAGAGAATATCGCCAAAATCGGCGCCGTCCAGATTCCGCAAACCATGACGGCGGATAATGGTTTCCCCGATCCGACGGCCAAGGGAGCGCCCCACGCAGGACACCTCTAGGCTATGGATTAAGCGAGTGCGGACGTCGGCGTTTTTCGAGAGGGGAAAGACCTGGGTTTTGTCCTTCAAGCGCCGGAAGGCCGAGGAATAGACCACCCGGTCGTAGTCCTTCAGGAAATGGGTGCGCTCAAAACTCGCGTCCTCTATTTGCGGTTTGCCGAGGCGCTTGGAGCTGAGGAGTTGTTGCCAGTCCATAGGTCTAGCTCAAAAAGAGGGGAAACCGCCTTTAACAACGGGAGGGTTATCCCTTACCCGTAAGACGACTGAGGCTGAAAACCCTTCGGATACACTCACATGATAAAGGGCGCGGAACCTTTTTGAGAGAACAGGGTTTTTAAAATGGACGCGGAATTCATCGCCAACGTATGGATAAATATTTTTTCTTATAGAATTCAAGAAGATTGCTTCTATATTGACTCAGGAAAGTATGATGGACATAAAAACAATCTAGCCTGGGTATTTCTTTGATTAAGACGTAGCCATGCTCTTTAAGAAGGTCCCGAAGAAGATCGCTGGGTCTTTCTATAGTCATACACCTGAAGATGTATTTTTCAAAGTTAAATCCAGCCAAGACTCTTTCTTCCGCGCCTTCTATGTCAATGGATAAGTAGTCAATGACGCTTGGCGCGTTGCGCTCTTCCAGAACGGCGGTTAACGGCGTCGTTTCTAGCTCGATTACTTGATTCTCTTTACTCTCTTCAATGCGCGGCTCCTTATTATCGACGTCTGAGTCCAAGATTCCTCCCAGCGCGCCTCTCAGAATATACTTTACTTTCCCTTGAGACTTATCAAGACAGATATTAAGATTCACACTGCGTCGATTTTGTTGAAGCTTCTCAAACGTAATGGGATTCGCCTCAATACATATTCCAGTCCAGCTATACCTTGATTCAAGAATGTAAGTGTTGCTGAGCCTGATTCCGTCATGGGCGCCAATATCTAAGAAAAAACCCGATCTCTGCTCGTTAAAGACTTCAGCGTACACCCAAAAATCTTGCCCCGCTTGGGAAAGCGTTAATAAGCGCCGGTAAAGAAACCGCTTCAAAGGGGCCTGAACCGATGGGGGGACTAGCTTAGTAATGGTTTTCATTCTATTTTTAATTGATAGCGGTGTTCGGACTTGCAAGCTATGGGCTTCGCTAGACCGGCGGACTAGCCTAAAATAAGTCCTTCATGCCTCGCAGTTTGCCAAAGACTCGGGCCGGCTCCTGATATCCTGTGACCGCTTGTAGGGCGGCGCTGTCCCAACGCAGAAAGGGATTGGTTTGTTTCTCGTCCCCTAGTAGAGAGGGAATGGTGGGGCGACCATCCCGGCGAAGGCGCTGGACGCTCTCCCATCGAGCCTGTAAGACGGGGTTCTCCGGCTCCACAGTCAGAGCGAATTGAAGATTCCCTAGGGTGTATTCATGAGCGCACCAGACGCGGGTATTGTCCGGCAGGTCTCGCAGTCGAGCGAGGGAGTTTTGCATCTGCTGGGGGGTGCCTTCAAAGAGCCGCCCGCATCCTCCGGCGAAGAGAGTGTCTCCGCAAAATAAATCTCCCGCTTCCCCCGGCGCCGGAGGAGCGAAATAGTAAGCGATATGGGCGCGGGTATGGCCGGGGATAAACAGAACCACAGCTTCTCTGCCCCCGAAGGCGACGCGGTCTCCGTCTTCTAAATAGACCGATTGTCCCGGCAAGCGTCCCCGGTCTTCGGCGCCGCCCTGAACGACGGCTTCGGGAAAACGAGCTAGGAGATCGCGATTGCCGCCAATATGGTCGCCGTGGTGATGGGTGTGCCAGATGCCCGCGAGTTCGGCGCCGATTGTGTCCAACAACTCTAGCGCCGGCTGGGCTTCCGCCGGGTCGATGACAACGACCTGACGGCGCTGGGGATCTTCGAGGGCGAAGATATAGTTATCTGAAAGCGCCGGAAGACGATGGATCCGCATGGTTTGAGTCGAGAGAATGAGCAAACCTTCTTTACCCAAAATGTGAGTCTAGAGGGCGGCTTGATATTTAGGGCTGAAGCTAATGTAACACACGGTTAAAACTCGCCTCAAAAGGGGGAAAAGATGAAGGCACAAAACCGCGACGGCCGCCGCCTTAATTGCTCTCCTTTTTCCCAAGAGATTCCGTCGGCGCGGTCTCAATACTCTCCTTAGCGGGTCAGCCAATGTTGTAGCGCCGCTTCCCAATCCTGTTTTAGGGGCGTCAGCGCCGTTTGCAGAATAACCCCTTGATGATCGGAGCTAATCGTTAAAATCCCGTCTTCCGTCACCGTCCCTAATCGTTGCCAACCGGCGCCGAGGGTTTCTTCGAGGTAGAACTCCCAGGCGGATTGAGCCTCGGGTTTAACGGAAACGAGGATTCGGCTCGGCGCTTCGCCAAAGAGTAGAATATCGAGGCGCTGTCCAGCCACTGGGTTTAGGGTTAAGGCGGCGCCGTAGGGCGTCTGGAGGCAAGCTTCCGCTAGAGCGACCGCCAAACCTCCCTCGGCGCAATCGTGGGCGGACTGAATCCATCCCTGGCGAATCCCGTGACGACAGGCGCTCTGCACCCGTTTTTCCTGTTCAAAATCCAATTGAGGCGGCCGACCGGCGACGGTCTGGTGAATCAGCGCCAAATATTCCGAACCCCCTAGGGTATTTTGGTCGTTATGACCCAGTAAGTAAATTAAATCCTCGGCCCGGCGCCAGCTTTGACCCGCGACCCGGCTTAAATCCGGGATTAAACCCACCATGCCGATCACCGGCGTCGGGTAAATGGGCTGAGGCTTGCCTTCGCTATCGAGGGTTTCGTTATAGAGGGAGACATTGCCGCCGGTGACGGGGGTGTTTAACTCCCGACAGGCCTCGGCGATACCCCGACAGGCCAGCGCCAGTTGCCAATAGCCGACGGGATTTTCGGGACTGCCAAAGTTTAGATTATCCGTCACCGCCAGGGGTTCGGCGCCGACGCAGGTCAAATTGCGGGCCGCTTCCGCTACGGCCAACTTGGCGCCTTCGTAGGGATCGAGGTAAACGTAACGGCCGTTGCAATCCGTTGTCGCCGCCACCCCCAGCCGACAGTCCCGGGGATTGGCGTCCAGGGGCCGAACGCGAATCACCGCCGCGTCGGCGCCGCCAGGGAATAATACGGTGTTATTTTGCACCTGATGGTCGTACTGACGATAGATCCAGCGTTTAGAAACCAAGCTGGGACTGGCTAGGAGTCGGCTTAAAATTTCGCCCCAACTTTGACCCCCGATCCCTGTGAGTTGGGCCTCAGGCAAAGCGGCGCTGGTCCAGGCCCAAGCTTTCTGAGCATAAGCCGGCGCTTCGGCCAGTAGCTCCCGGTGGTAAATCGGCGTATTATCCGCCAGTGCCGTAGCGGGAATTTCCGCCGCGATGGCTCCCTGGAAGAAGATGCGGACAACGGGTTCGGCGATCACCTGTCCAGCCACCACCGCTTGCAGACCCCAACGGTGGAAAATCTCGATTAATTCCTCTTCCCGACCCTTCTGGGCCACAAACAGCATCCGTTCCTGGGATTCAGACAGTAAATATTCGTAGGGAACCATCCCCGTTTCCCGGGCCGGAATTTTGTCTAAATCTAACTCCACCCCCACCCCGCCCTTGGCGGCCATTTCCGAAGTGGAGCAGGTTAAGCCCGCGGCGCCCATATCCTGGGCCGCGACCACCGCGCCGGTTTTAAAGGCTTCTAAACAGGCCTCCACCAGGGATTTTTCCAAAAAAGGATCGCCTACTTGTACCGCCGGCCGGTCGTCCAAAGATTGATCCGTCAATTCGGCGCTGGCGAAACTCGCGCCGCCCATACCGTCCCGCCCCGTGGTGGAGCCGACGTACAGAACCGGATTACCCACTCCCGCGGCGCCGGATTTAACGATGGTTTCCGTTTCCATCAACCCCAGCGCCATGACGTTAACCAAAGGATTGCCGGAGTAGGCGGGGTCAAAATAGGTTTCTCCGCCGACGGTGGGAACTCCAATACAATTTCCATAATGACTAATACCTTCTACTACCCCCCGGACAATGCGGCGGTTGCGGGCGTCCTCCAGGTTGCCAAAACGGAGGGAGTTTAACAGGGCGATGGGGCGGGCGCCCATGGTAAAAATATCCCGCAAAATCCCCCCCACTCCCGTGGCGGCGCCCTGGAAGGGTTCAATGGCGGAGGGATGGTTGTGGGACTCGATCTTAAAGGCCAACCGCAGACCCTGACCCAGATCCACCACCCCGGCGTTTTCTCCGGGCCCCACTAAAACCCGTTCTCCCGTAGTGGGGAAATTTTTCAGCAGGGGACGGGAGTTTTTATAACAGCAGTGCTCCGACCACATCACTCCAAACATCCCCAGTTCGGCTTTGTTGGGATGGCGACCCAGGCGCTGGACAATGTCGGCGTATTCTTCGGGTTTGAGGCCTTCGGCGGCGATTTCGGAGGGGGAGAAGGGGGTGGTCATGGGGGAGGGGAGGAGTGGGAAGAAAGGGAGGAGGGGGAAGAAAGGGAGGAGGGGGAGGAGCGCCCTTCGGCTACGCTCAGGGCACGAAGATGAAGCTAGAGCGTAACTGGAGTCGAGGGCTGAGCGAAGTGTCACCCTGAGCTTGTCGAAGGGTCGAAGCCCGAAATTGATAACTGATAACTGAAATCTGATATCTGTCATCTGTCATCTGTCTTCAGGGTTGCTTGGAGTTGCTTGAGTTCGTCTTTGGGGCCGTTGAGGGTTAAACGGGAAAGGGTTTCTGAACCGGAGGGGGGGGAGAGTTGGAGGGTCACTTCCTGGCGCCGTTGGGCGTTTTGCCAGTAAAAAAGTCCGGCTAGGGGGGAGAGTAAGGTTAATAATGCCAGCAGTAGGGGACGCTCTTGAAACCAAGGCCAGAGGATGGAGAGAGTCAGCGCTAAACAACCGGCGCCGAAGAGGGCGAGGACGCTGAGAAACAGGGCCAGAAAGGGGCTAGGGCCGGTTTGCCCCCCAAAAATCAGGATTTGCTCCTCCACTTTAACGGTCTCTAACCCATAGCCCCGTTCGAGGAGGTAATCTTTAATCCGGTCTAAGAGAGGGGTTTGGTCTTCCCCGAGGGGCGTTTGCCAAACCGAGCGGCGCTCTTTGACGGCGGAGCGGATGAAGAAAAATAAACCGATTAGGGAAAGGACGGTAAAGAGCAGGGTGGAGGCGAGGATGGGGGTCTCGGCGGTCATAGTGGGGGTGGAGAGCTAAAGGGGGCGGCGCCGAAATCCTGAGAAAGTGTTCAAACCGGTTAACACCCAGTTTTATTCCTCCAGCCCCCCTTGGAAAGGGGGGAGCCGCCTTCAAAGTTCCCACTTCGACAGCTCAGTACGGCGCCTTGCCAAGGGGGATTTAGCGATTATGTTGATTGTCAAGGCTAAAGGGGAATTTTTTTTACCCAGAGGCTAAGCCAGGAAGCGCTAACCACCCCAGTGTACATCGAAGGAGAAAACTCTCCTCAAGGACTGGGCAAGTGCTGGTTGACTGACAAAACTAATCTGCGGCATAGTAGTATGTATGAATTTTGAACTCGATTCGATAGGTGCGCCGCTAATTTCCTTGACTCCAGATCTGTTCCCGCAGGGGTTGCGGCGCTCAATCCAGCAGAGATAGAGGCTAAGTACCCCTAGCGCCGGAGTAACTGAATGGTTTGACCACCCCGTCAGGCGGCGCCGAGCCGGAAGATTTGGGGCATGATGGAGCTATCGGTCTGTACTTAGTCGCGCCATGAGTCAGTGTCTTAACCCCGATTGTCTAGCGGTCAACCCGGAAACCCATCGATTTTGTCAGAAGTGCGGTCAAAAGCTCTGGTTAAAGGAGCGTTACCGGGCGCTGAAGTTGATTGGTCAGGGGGGTTTCGGTAAAACATTCTTGGCGGTGGACTTGGATAAACCGTCCCGGCCCCACTGTGTGATCAAGCAGTTTTTCCCCCAGGGACAGGGAACCGGATCTTTGGGTAAGGCGGCGGAGTTATTTCAGGAAGAGGCCAAGCGCCTGGACGAGTTGGGGCGCCATAACCAGATCCCGGAGTTGTTGGCCTACTTTATTGCCGAGGATCAGCGTCAGTATTTGGTGCAGGAGTATGTGGCGGGGCAGAATTTAGCCCAGGAGTTGGCGGCACAAGGGGTCTTTAACGAGGCGAAAATTCGGGCGCTGTTGGCGGATCTTCTGCCGGTGTTGGACTTTATCCACCGCAATCAGGTGATTCACCGGGACATTAAGCCGGAAAATATCATTCGCCGTCAAGGGGATCAAAAGTTAGTCTTAGTGGATTTCGGCGCCGCTAAGGCGGTGACTCCCCAAAACCGTTCGGTGACGGGCACGGTGATTGGCTCGGCGGAATACGTGGCGCCGGAGCAGATGAACGGTAAGGCGGTCAACGCCAGCGATCTCTACAGTTTAGGGGTAACGTGTTTACATCTATTAACGGGAGTGTCGCCCTTTGATTTGTTTGACGCGGGGGAACATGAATGGTGTTGGCGGGATTATCTGGTTAAGAATCCGGTGAGCGCTCAGTTCGGCGCTGTGTTGGACAAGATGATCGTTTTTGGCACAAAGAAACGTTATCAAAGTGCTGGTGAGGTCTTGATAGTTGTAAATCCACCAGCGGCAACAAGTGGATTACCATCAGTGATTCAATATCCAAGCCTAGCACTAGGAAATTTGAAAACTATTAAGGAAAACCTAGGGGGAGGATTCAACCTAGAGCTAATCCAACTGCCACCAGGACAATTTATGATGGGTGCATCTGACAATGACGATGACGCTTATGACTCTGAAAAACCCCAACACTTGGTCAAAGTTAACTCCTTTGCTGTCGGGAAATATCCAATAACCCAAGGTCAGTATGAAGCCCTAATGGGAAAAAATCCTTCACGTTTTCAAGGGAGTCTGAATAACCCAGTAGAGAGGGTCAGTTGGCTTGAAACTGAAGCATTTTGTCTAAAATTGAGTCAAGTCACAGGAAAAAAATATCGGTTACCGAGTGAGGCAGAATGGGAATACGCTTGTAGAGCAGGGACAACTATGCGGTATTATTTTGGTAATAATCGCGACCAGCTAGGAGACTATGCTTGGTTTGACAAAAACTCACGAGGAAGAACCCATCCAGTAGGGGAAAAAAAGCCCAACTTTTGGGGATTGTACGATATGCATGGACATGTTTGGGAGTGGTGTGAGGACACATGGCATCAAAATTACCGAGGGGCACCAGATGATGGTAAACCGTGGATACAAGAAGGAAAGAATTTTAGAGTCTTGCGCGGTGGTTGCTGGGACAACAGTTCGAGGGGTTGCCGTTCATCCTATCGCCCTTGGGGTGATCCCGTCCCTTGGAATCGTGACTTTGGCTTTCGAGTCGTCTGTGAGTTTTAAGATGCGTTAGTTTTTAGGTATTGCGCAAGCATCCGAGTTAACCGTAGAATGTGTTAGCACCAGCGCAACCCGTCAAAGCCCCGTCCTAACAGGCAAGAGGAATCGGTTTGCTTAAGCCTGAGCGGCTTCTAACCATAATTTTTTGGCGATTTTTAGCTTATGGAGCGTCGCGATTGGAGTTTCGCCAAAAGCTGGGCAATGCCGAGGGAAGGCGGAGCCAGCTTCGCGCCGGCTCGGGGAATTTGGGGCATGATAGAGCTATCGGTCTGTACTTAGTCGCGCCATGAGTCAGTGTCTTAACCCCGATTGTCTAGCGGTCAACCCGGAAACCCATAAATTTTGCCACAAATGCGGTCAAAAGCTCTGGTTAAAGGAGCGTTACCAGGCGCTGAAGCTGATTCAACCAACCCTCTACCGGCTCACCATGGCGTTCCTGCCGTTGGGAAGAGTACTAGTGGGGATTGGTAAAGGATCGCTTTTCCTTCCAATTGAGAATGGGAGAACCCTTAATCGGCTCAAAATAGTATTTGCGAACGTCATTAACGCTAGTTGTAGGGATATTGAGGGAGAGTTGGGGGTCTGTCATAGAAAATTGTTAAGTTTTCTTAAGGGAAAAGCAAAGCCAGTGATAGGATCGGCCTATAATAGGCAAATAATCTTCAGACAAAACAGGTAATCTTTCTTAATCATGCTTGAGACAGCGTTATCTACAACAAAGTGGGAACAGAAAATTTATCA
Organism: Cyanobacteria bacterium RI_101; assembly: GCA_016471375.1. Lineage (GTDB taxonomy): Bacteria > Cyanobacteriota > Cyanobacteriia > Cyanobacteriales > Microcystaceae > Synechocystis. The sequence goes on along the minus strand of WGLZ01000051.1, from coordinate 5,005 downwards.
TATCCCAGCCTATACGGTAGCTGACGCTTCACGCTATCTGCATATTCCCATACCTACATTGAACAGTTGGCTAAAAGGACGTCCCTATACCACGGCCTCCGGAAAAAAAGAGTTTGCCCCCTTAATTGACCGCCCCAGTCCCCAACTCTCCCAACTCTCCTTCGTTAACCTTGTGGAAGCCCATGTCTTGAGAGTGATCAGAAAAGAGCATAAGATTTCCCTTGAAAATGTTCATGTTGCCCTAGACTACGTTAGTGATCAACTTGGTACCAAACATCCTCTTATAAGAAAGGAATTTAGAACAGATGGAACTAATCTTTTTCTAGATCATCTAGGTAATTTAATTAACGCATCTCAAAAAGGACAATTAGCTATCAAAAACATATTAGATAATCTCTTAACTCGTGTTGAATGGGATGAACAAAATATTGTAAATAAGCTATTTCCTTATATTGACAACAACATCAAAGAAGAACCCAAAATTATTACAATTAGCCCTGTCATTTCATTTGGAAAACCCACGATTACTGGAACTGGAATTCCAACAAGGGTGATTGCCGATCTCTATAGAGCAGGAGATTCTTATGAAAAAATTGCAGATGAATATGATTTTGACCCTAGCATTATTGCCAAGGTCATTCAATTCGAGTCAAGCTTAAAACAAAAAGTTGCATGATTCCTCCCCCTTATATCTTCTTCATTGATAGAGCTTTGGGCAAGTCTGTCGGAAGAGCGTTACGAGATATTGGTCGCAGTGTTGAATTTCACAATGATCATTTTGTTCCAGAGTGTCCTGATACAGAATGGCTCCCTATTGTGAGTCAAAAAGGATGGATAGTACTAACCAAAGATATAAATATTGGTCGCAACTTTCTTGAAATCTCATCGATAGCGCAATTTAATGCCAGAGTATTTATTTTAACTTCGGGTAATATTTGTAGTCAAGAAATGGCAACTATTTTTCAAGAAACAATAGAGAAGATAGAAGAGAAAATTAGGGATTACGACTCACCTTTTATTGCAAAAATTAATCGCAATCGAAAAGTAGTCCTATTCAAATCACGCCAAGATCTTATAGCATTCATAAATGATTTGTAAAATCCTACAATTAACTCTGCAAACCACTAGCATCAAGCGCCGGATTAACTAAATCGTTTTACTACTCCGTCAGACCGGCGCCCAAGGGGCTGAGGGAGGCGCCATGTTAGACTCCCAATCCAACGCGAGTATTTCCATGACGGCGCTTTATCGGCGCCTAGGCGCTATTGGCCTAACTCGCTCCACCGTCCGCGACACGCTACTGCCCGACTGGTGGGGCGACGAGTTTGAAGAACGGGAAGGGGCGGTGCTTGAAGCCGCGGCTTACATTGCGAGGCGCACAGGACTCAGTTTCCGGCGCCTGGTTGACGAAACCCAAGTGCCGGGGCAACCAGATTGTTTCATCACTCCGTCAGACTCCAACCGCTTTAAAGCTGTTATACAATCGACAAAACCCCTATTGCTTTAACCATGACTAAATTACTAGAGATTGAAATGGCAATCCAGCAATTGCCAGAAAGAGACATCCGACAGCTTGCCGACTGGTTGGAATCCTATCTCGAAGAAACTTGGGATCGTCAGATTGAATCAGATTTAGACTCTGGGAAGTTGGAGCGCTTGATTAGCTCCGTACAAGACGACATTTCAGCCAACAGAGTGAAACCCCTGGATGAAGTCCTTAACAACCCCTGATTTTTGGAGAACGTATAGAGCGTTATCCTCCGACATTCAGGAAAGAGCGCAGAGAGCCTACCAGCTTTGGCAAAGTAATCCCTCTCATCCCTCCTTACACCGCCGATTCAAAAATGAAGTGCACCACTTAGGGGGGGCTAGCCGAAAGCTGAGCAGTAACTCAGATCGGGAATTTCCGCAATATAACCCTCATCTTCCTCGCTATAAAAAATATTAATGTGATAGTCTTTCATCATTTAATCCTCTTGTTTGAGATTGTACTTTTCAAGTAAAGCTAAAAATTGTTTGATTTGATAAGGTTTTGCCTGTCCTTTGATATTTTGGATATTCACCAATTCGCTAACATGAGGATGGACAAAAATATGGTGACTTCCCTCAACTCGGGAAAGACGAAAACCAAAGGACTTTATCAAGCTAGAAAAATCGGCAAATGAGATATTCTTGGCGGAAGATAAAATTTGTTCTAACAGTTTAGGTTTTTTGCTTATCACTAAAAAGTATAAATGAACTTAAGAAAATCCTCATAGGGCTGACTCTATCCAGTTTGACATCCTCACCACCCTAAAGGGCTATGATTCCCGGCAGATTAAATTTGAGAAAAAATTGAGGACTTCTGTTAGTACCATTTCCGAGGTGATAATTCGTCTTTTTTGTTGCTGTATTTGTTGATAAAGTTTAATGGCTTGATAATGTAAACTGTCTTGCCGATGAAAGAGGGCAATCCAAAAGCCTGTATCAGAAAAGACTGGAGTCATAGATAATCTTTAAAGTGGCTCTCCGGGAATGAGGCTGGTAGTTAGGGAGTCAATTGGCCAGAACCCTTACTGGATGAGCTTTTCTGAGTTAACGCCAAATCGTAATTGTATAACAGGATACAGTCCTCGGCGTGATCCCCAGAGAGCCTTTAAAGTTCTTAGCGGTATCACTAGGAACTTCTTCCCAAGCCTCTTCTGGGACATTGGCAAGGTGTCCTTCAATAATGTCTAAAAAAGAGGGAGCCGTGACATCAAAGGGAGCGTTAAGATCACGTTCTGTGGGGATAAGATTATCGGTTTGCGAGGAGATAGACTGGCTAATAGTCGCTCGAATAAAGGTTTCAAGTTCACCCATTGTCAGAGTCGCAACAGAGCGATTGGGATCAAAGGAAGTGGTGCTCATAGCAAAATTTCTGATTTAAGCTAGTCATGGTTAGCGACAAGGCAATGCGTCAAACCTTAGCGTAAAGGCGCGTTACGGCGGCAATACCCGACGCACTTTAGCCCGAAGGACAGCGCCGAGGCAAGAATTTGGGGCATGATGGAGCTATCGGTCTGTAGTTAGTCGCCCCATGAGTTAGTGTCTTAAACCCCGTCTAGGGTAATGGGGGTAGGATAACTTAAATGAATGCGACAGTCGTCGGCTTGGAGTTGGGGATAGTTGTCGGGGTCCATAGCGCCGCAGAGTTGGTCGGCGATGCCCCAGAGGATGCTTCCGAGTTGTCTTTGGGTTTGTTCGGTCATGGCGGATCACTCAGCGTATTTATCAACGGTTTCGAGGGTATTTTGCATCATTGTTTTAACCACTTTGTAAAAATTCTACAGGGGTAATGATTAGTTTTTGATAAGGAGGCTCGACTCTCAGCGCCAATAAATCATCGTCTCCCGTAATCAGATATTTCGCTTGGGCTTTAATGGCGATTTCTAGAAACTTGTTGTCGTCTGGATCTCGACAATCTGTAATTTTTAAGGAGGTTTCTATGATGACGCTATTTTGCTGGATAACTGTTAAAAAGTCAAGCCGCTCTCTCTCAGAGAGATACTTATCAAATTTTTTCTTGTAAATCCTTGATCTTAATTCCTCATAAGTCGGGACGGATTGCAGAATCGTAAAATGTTTTAAGACCTTGACAATCGCTTGTCTAGCTAAACCGTCTGTTAAGGCGGCGCTAATAAAGACATTAGTGTCAACCACAACTTGTTCAGGACTCATCAGCTAATAACTCCTCTAAGATTTCCTCGGTTAAACCTTTTGCCTGAGCGTTCTGAGTCAGACGTTCAAAAACGGCGACCATATTTAAGGCATCTTCCGTTAATTGTTCAGAACTATTCTCCTTTGGATCTAAGACTTCGGGATGGGTTTGGCCGAGATATTGCAATATTTCTTGCTTTTCTGTGGTGGATAGTTGATCAATGAGCAATAAAAGTTGATCTTTGGTGATGGGTAATGTCAGCATAGAATTTTCTCCTCAAAAGAGACAGTAGTATTATTATTAAAGGGGAGGGTCGCTTCAGACGGCCTCTAGAATAAATTCTAGCTTGACCGCTTCAAACGGAAACTCGACGCCACCATCCTCCGCTCGACTCAGAATACCGGCATTGAGGAGAGCGGTAACATCTCCATGCACCGCTTTGACGTCGCGACGGGCCCGCCTCGCGACCTCTCGGATCGAAATCGGGCCAGCGCCGCGCATGACCTTGAGGAGTTCCCATCGCTTAGCGGTCAAAACTTGCCAAAGAAGTTCCGGCTCCGCAAAACTAATACGAGCTTCTATTTCTGGCTTCCCCGTTTTCATGGCTTCAGCGGAGTCCGCAAGGCTATCCGCCAAAGAGCGAACTTCGAGAACGACCGTGTTCATCATTCCACATCCTCGGTTGCGGCCAATTCCGCAGACACCGCAATGTAGTTAGTTATTGCGTCCGCAATATTTTCCAGCGCCTCCTGTTCTGTCCGTCCCTGAGACCAGCAACCGGGTAAACCTGGGCAGGAAACGCTAAAACCTTCTTCTGTTTTTCGGAGAGCGACTTTGTATTTTATTTTTGACCTCAAGTCTTGCTCCATTAACGGCGTCGAGCAGTAATTATACCAAAGCTTGCGGTTTTAGATTCAGGTTTCAGCGGGAAATCTCCATAACCGGCGCCGAGCCGGAAGATTTGGGGCATGATAGAGCTATCGGTCTGTTCTTAGTCGCGCCATGAGTCTGTGTCTTAACCCCGATTGTCTAGCGGTCAACCCGGAAACCCATCGATTTTGTCACAAGTGCGGTCAAAAGCTCTGGTTAAAGGGGCGTTACCAGGCGCTGAAGTTGATTGGTCAGGGGGGATTTGGGAAAACGCTCTTGGCGGTGGACTTGGATAAGCCGTCCCGGCTCCACTGTGTGATTAAACAGTAAAATTCAAACAAACTTCTATGTCCGCTAGAGATGCCACCCACTCGATTGTCAAACACGCTCTTGAAAAAGAAGGGTGGAGAATTACCCATGATCCCTATTATCTCAAAGTAGGAGGCATAGAATTTT
>WGLZ01000065.1 GCA_016471375.1 Cyanobacteria bacterium RI_101 | reverse complement strand
GCCCAGCAACGAGACGTGCTTGATTTTCTTTCTGAAACCTTCCGCTCCTCTCGTTTGAACCGCCCTTCTCCTTCCTTACTACCTCTTTCTCCTGCGGACGACGAATCCCCTATTGTTTCGTAACCCTCTGAACGCTTACGATTGAATGGGAGTGGTAGCTAAGCGTTTCGACGTTTTCTTGGTTAATCTTGATCCTACTGTGGGAAGTGAAATCCAGAAGACGCGACCTTCTGTTGTCATCTCGCCTGATGAGATGAACCGTCATATTAATACGGTTATTGTTGCTCCAATGACTACGAGGGGAAAATCATATCCTACTCGTGTCGTTTGTCAGTTTCAGGGTAAGCAAGGACAAATTGTTCTGGATCAAATCCGCACCATAGATAAATCTAGATTGGTCAAAAAGCTGGGTCAGATCAGTCAAGATGAACAAAGAATGCTTCTTGAAGTATTAGCTGAGATGTTTGCCGAGTAAGTAACTTAACTCAGTTTTAGATCAGAGCACGGGTGCTGTAAATGATAAAGAAAGAGGTATCCTTATCTACTAAACTCTCGCCATTACCCCCAGCTCCGTTTTAAGCCGTTTTCAAGCGCCGATAAGGAAAAGCGCCGAGGGATTGGGGTTAGTAAAGTTTTGTTACGGAGTTGTCTCAGTCCGGGAAATCGGCGCTATATTTTTGGAATCGGCGCTTGTCGGCACTAATGCCTACGGTTCTTCAGGTTGGTCCTTACAGTTTCATCTTTTTCAGCTCTGATAGAGGTGAACCAGCCCATATTCATGTTAAGCGAGATCGGCAATTGGCTAAGTTTTGGCTTAGTCCTGTTTCTTTAGAAAAGAATCGAGGGTTTAAGGATCATGAGTTAAATGATATTTGTCGGGTTGTGGAAGAACATGAGCAAACACTGTTGGAGGCTTGGCATGATTACTTTGATGATTGAGACAGAACCTCTTGCCGCGCAAGTAAGACTGACTGATGAAAAGTTAATTGTGGACTTAATTGATGGACGAAGCTTGATTATTCCCTTATCTTGGTATCCCCGTTTGCTCAACGCTTCTTCAGAGGAGCGAGAGAACTGGCAACTTTTAGGGGATGGTTACGCAATAGAGTGGATTGATTTGGACGAGCATATAGGTATTGAAGGTTTGCTAGCGGGTAGGCAAAGCGGTGAAAGCCATCGTTCTTTTGAACGTTGGCGCACGAAACGAGGCGCTTCTCCACTGCTTGAGGGGGCTAGCTCGAAGGTTACGGACGATTGAGAGCGACTAGCGCCGGTTAACGAGTAAAGCTACTCCCCCCAGTGCCGTTTTAAGCCGTTTTCCAGCGCCGATAAGGAAAAGCGCCGAGGGGTTGGAATTGGTAAAGTTTTGTCATAGAGTTGTGTCAGTCTGGGAAAACGGCGCTATATTTCTGGGATGGATGCTTGCCTGTCGGCGCCGGATGTTCCCCTCAGATGAGATTGTTTTTAGATAGTCTACTTATCTGGCTTTTACCTTTGTTATGATGGATATGAAACTCCAGCTTGGTTCGCTTATGAAGTATCCATTCAACACTCAGTCTAAGCCCGTTTCAGGCGAAGCCGCAAAGAAACTGCTCGAAGCAATCGACGCTGGCGGGGCAGTGGTTAATGATCACATGCTTGCTCTAGCAAAGCGCTTGGTTGCTCGTCGTCGTAAAGCGCAGAAAAATGGCTAGTGCTGGAAAATTCGATGGAGTTGACTTCTCGCAAGTTGATATTCAACACCTAACCCCTGAACTTCGGCAACTTGGTCAGGGGTTTCGCTGTGTCAGGGGAGAATTTGTAACCTATTGGAAGCAGGGGCGAATTCAACGGGAAGCCGACGCCCATCTTTGTCAATGCTGGATTGTCAGAGTTCAAGACGCTTTAGTTGGTTACATTACTCTGCTAGCGGATAAGCTACAGGTAGAAAATACTCTTTTGGTTCAAGAAGGCGTGAAGTATCGGACTTTTCCTGCTGTCAAGATTGGACTACTGGCGGTGGATCGGCGCACAAAAGGGCTTGGTATTCGGTTGGTGGAGTGGGCGATAGATTACGTGATTACCGAAGTCACACCTATCATCGGAGTGAGGTTCATTACCGTGGATGCTCTCTATGATTCTGAGGTTGAACCAGCCTATGACGTATCTGGTTTTTATGAAAAGCTAGGATTTGAGTTCGCTGATCCCAACGAGACATTACCACCCGCCCATCCATATCGTACTATGTATCTTGATCTGAAGGTCTTGATAGAGGCGCTGGCTCTGGAAAAACGGGATGAAGACCAAGTATAATTTTTATGAATTGTCACACAAAAACTTTTTAAGCACTTAAAGTATTAAAATGTTTAAACCTAATAGTTTGCTAGCACCATTTATAGCGGTCGCAAATGATTTGTAAAATCCTAAGTCCCGGAACCCTTACAGGTAAAGCCTTTTGACAGAAGGAAATTTACAACCGAGATGTGACCGCTATAACTAATAAAGATACTCCCCCCAGCGCCGTTTTAAGCCGTTTTCCAGCGCCGATAAGGAAAAGCGCCGAGGGGTTAGGGTTGGTAAAGTTTTGTTACGGAGTTGTGTCAGTCCGGGAAATCGGCGCTATATTTTTGGAATCGGCGCTTGTCGGCGCCGGAGGTTCCGCTTGAAAAATGTTTGAAGTACGTTGGTCTGTCTAACACGCTCTGAGTAAAATATGATGAAGTACCGGGTCACAATTGAGCCAGACGAAGATGGAATCTATGTTGTTGAAGTTCCGTCTCTACCTGGTTGTATTTCTCAAGGTCGAACTCGGGCCGAAGCAGTTGACAATATTAAAGACGCAATAGCGGCGTATTTGGAAAGTCTGGACGCTCACGGAGATCCAGTTCCTCCGCCAATTTCCGAAGAAATTGTTGAGGTTGTTGTGTGAGTTATTTGCCGCGAGTATCAGGTCGCGAAGTAGTGAAAGCGCTTGGCAGAATTGGATATGAGATTGATCGACAACGAGGGAATCATATTGTCTTGCGGAACAGAGAGCCACCGCATCGTCGGTTAACCGTTCCAGATCACGATGAGGTTGCAAAAGGAACTCTCCGTAGCATTATTCGGCAAGCTGGTTTAAGCGTAGAAGAGTTTAAAGCTCTGCTGTAAGACTGTTTAGAACATGACCTAGTCAACGCTTACATGCAGAACTGCGGCATACGCTATCCTTCACATCTTCGGCAATGCTTCGATTTTTCACTATCTTCCCCTACTCTATGAAGAAATTAATCGTTCTATCATTGCTTTTAAACATTGCTGTTCTCATTCCAGTATGCGTCGGCCTCATTACAGATGCGAATTGGTCTCAAGCAGGATATGGTGAGGTGACAGTCGCACGCGGTATTCTTCTTTCAATTTACCTAAGTATCCTGCTCGTATCTTGCCTCTTTCTCGTATTTCGACATCCAAGCTCCGTGGCCGCCCTGTTATCGGTTCAGATTATTTACAAACTAACCACGCCTTTTACAGTGGGAACACTTCAAAACCCAGTCGTGCTCAGTAATCTCGGAATCGCAATATTTCATAGCATAACGCTACTGGCCATCTGGCGGGTGATGGGTAATCCATTCAGAGAAGCTGAACAAGGCAGGGCGGGCAACGGCTCTCCGCGCCGCACCTGACTGTTGACGTTACCCCCAGCGCCGACAAGGAAAAGCATCGAGGGGTTAGGGTTTGTAACGTTTTGTTACGGCGCTGTGTCAGTTCAGGAAATCGGCGCTTGTTGACGCATCGAATAAGACTTATTCAGCAAAATAATGAAATACGTTCTGAAAGCCGTAGTCAAGTTTTTACTTGGACAAGGAGATGGGAGAATGATGATGTTGAGATTTATAGATTTTAATGTCAATTCCTCAAGTTGTTGTTGATACCAATGTCGTTATTGCAGGGCTGCGGTCTAGACGTGGAAGCGCTTTTCAACTGCTCATTCTTATAGGGACAGGACAATTTGATATACACTTGTCAGTTCCTCTTGTCTTAGAATACACAGAGGTCGTATTGCGGGAGTCACCAAGTCTTTGTCTGAATAGAGAACAAGTAGATGACTTGCTTGATTTCTATTGCTCTGTTGGGATACTGCATAAAATTTTCTTCCTTTGGCGACCCTTTCTGCGCGATCCCAAAGATGATATGGTATTGGAGCTTGCCGTTAAAGCAGGATGCCAGAGTATAATTACATATAACACTCGCGACTTTGCCGGCGTTGAGCAATTCGGGTTAAGCTTGCTTGAGCCGTCAGAGTTCTTACGCTTGATAGGAAAATTACCATGACTATCGTCCAAGTTCAAATTCCCGACTCATTACAGAAAAGCTTGTGTGAGCTTGCAAGCCGTGATGGAATTTCTGTCGATCAATTTATATCTACTGCGATCGCCGAGAAACTTTCAGCTTTGATGACAGAAAATTACCTAATAGAAAGGGCTAAAAGGGGAAGTCGAGAAAAGTATGAAGCAATCTTAACAAAAGTTCCTGATGTTGAACCCGAAGTCTATGATAAGCTACCGACTGTCTAACTAATTCAGTGCGCCGTTTTCAAGCGCCGATAAGGACAAGCGCCGAGGGGTTGGGGTTGGTAAAGTTTTGTTACGGCGTTGTGTCAGTCCGGGAAATCGGCGCTATATTTTTGGAATCGGCGCTTGTCGGCGCTGGATATTCCGCTCAAAGGAAGTTGTTTACAGCACAATATATAGCAAATTTAAATGAATCATGAACAGACTCCGACTAGTGCCCCCCTTGTCAAGGGGGGTTGGGGGGGGGGATCATCATGGGAGTGCGTTCACGACTCATCCGTAAATGCTATAGCATTTTCAAAATTTAGACTTTTTAAAGTTTTTACGACACTGAGGTGAAGTCAAGTGAAACGGAAAAAAGACATACAAGAGTTGTTAGATGAAGTAGAGTTTAATCTTGATCGGATCAAGAAAATATATGAAAATGCTCAGAAGAGCGAAGATATTTTAATAGTTGCGAGACCAAAGGTAAAAAGTTGCCTTGATCATTTAAGAAGTGCCCTTGACTATCTCGCACATGATCTTTCTGATGAAACAAACTCAGCAAAAACTCCTAAAAACGTATATTTCCCGTATGGAAAAAATAAAAAAAACTTTATGAGCAGCTTAAACAAGAATTTACCAGAATTGGAGGAAAAATTTGTAGCTTTTTTAGAGACTGTTCAACCTTTTTCTTGTGGTGATCAGTGGTTGATAAACCTTTGTCAGTTAAATAACTTCAATAAGCATGTTGAATTGAAAGATCAGACAAGGGTAAATAGTCAGGAGTCCATTACTCATGTGGGAAATTTAGTCAGAATGGATAGTACGAGTACCGTAGTGTTTGGAAAAAATTCAAGAATCAACGGAATTCCTATAACGAAAGGAGAAGACTTGATAATAACTGGTGATAAGTCAATAGCTCAAATTCATGAAGAGCTTAATATCTCTATGAATATCAAAAGAAATTACAAGTGGGTTAAATTTATAATTAAGGATACTGGTGTTGATATTTTGTCATTAATCGAGAAATCTCATAACGAAATTAGAAAGCTTACAGACTTAATATATACCTAGTATATAGCAGTTATAAATGATTTGTAAAACCCTAAAGGCCGGAACCCTTACGGATAAAGCTTTTTGGCAGAGGCGGATTTACAACCTAAATGTGATCGCTATATATAGCTATATTCGGATTTAGTGCAAATACTTTAAAAACTATAAATCATCAGAGATAAGGCGGTGAATTCCAGCGCCAGCCCATGCTCCCCCTGCAGCCAAGCCAGTGTAAAGCATTAGGTCTGGTTTTCTTAATGGAAATCCTACCAAATTAAAACTTAATAGTACCCCCAGAAAACCGCCAGCACCGATAAACATCATGGCCGATAAGCTATCACCTCCTGTAGGAATAGGCGTTCGACTTGATCCAGTACCAATTATTCCAGTTGGGTCATAATTAGCCTTTTTGAAATCTTCATACATCCACCGTTGAAAATCTTCCCACTTTTTAGGATATTGATTAGAAACAGATCTTGCACGTTGTTGATTTTTAAAGTTATTTTTGATAGTCTCATTGGTTGCATTAGCACTTCTTGATTTATCATGAATGGCTCTTTTTTGAGGATCTTTTAATATTTCATAAGCTTCATTTAACTGTTGCATAGCTTGTGTAGAACCACCTGGCCTGTCTGGATGACGATTCTTGGCTTGACGATGATAAGCCTTTTGAATCATCTCTTGAGATGCATCGACAGAGATACCTAAAATTTTGTAATAGTCTTCCATAGCTAAAGTAGGTTTTTGTTTTGTGAATTACTTTGCGATGTTGAATATTCTTTGGTTTGTAGTGTCACTCAGTTGGCTAACGTACACAGTATCACGTAAAGAGTCGGGCTTCGACTACGCTCAGCCCTCAGCCCCTAACTCACTCAAGAGGATACCGCGTATCCAGCGCCGACAGTTCGACAAATTGACTATCCATAACTTTAGCGCCGGTTTCCCTACTTAGACTAAACTGTAACAAATCTTTACTGACTATCCTAAGTTAGAGCGTCGATCAAGAGAGCATTCCAACAATCCGCTCAAAGGTTCTAGGCGAAGCGCCGGGTTTTTGCCATCCGGCGAAATGATCGATACCCTGGTAGGCCACAATGAACCTACCGAAACAGCGCCGACAGACCCCCCAAGCACCTATGGACGAACCCAAACGGGACGCCTTAACCGGCATTATCGAACGGATTACCTACCACGCTCAAGAGTCTGGTTATACCGTCGCTCGTCTGCAAACCCCTAGGGCTAAGGAATTGACCACCATCGTTGGCAACTTCGCCCAAATCCAACCGGGGCAGACCCTGAGAGTAGAAGGCATTTGGAAAGAGCATCCCAAATACGGCCCCCAGTTTCAGGTGGAAAAATACGCCGAAACCAAACCCGCCACCCTGACCGGATTAGAGAAATATTTAGGGAGCGGCTTAATTAAAGGGGTCGGGCCGGTGACCGCCAAGCGGATTGTGGCCCACTTTGGGCTAGAGACCCTAGAGATTATCGAAGGCGACAGCGAGCGCCTGCTGGAGGTGCCGGGTATCGGCGCTAAGCGGGTGCGGATGATTCAAAAAGCCTGGGCGGAGCAACAGGCTATCAAAGAAGTGATGCTCTTTTTACAGGGTCAGGGGGTCTCCACCACCTACGCCGTCAAAATTTATAAACAGTACGGCGATCAATCCATCGCCGTCGTCACCGATAACCCCTACCGCTTAGCGGAGGATATTTTCGGCGTCGGCTTCTTAACCGCCGATAAAATCGCCCGGCAACTGGGCATTTCCCCGGCCTCTAAATTTCGCTACCGCGCCGGCATTTTCTACTGCTTAACGGAAAGCGCCGACCAGGGACATTGCTACCTACCGGCGGGGGAATTGATCGAAGCCGCCATCGCCAAACTCACCGTGCCGGAATTTGAAGCCACGGAGGAAACCGTAGGCGCCGTGCTGGCGGAAATGGGCGAAAAGGGCGATCTGATCCCGGAACCCCTAGAGGGCGAGGAAACCCTCTGGTTTAAACCTGCCTTTTACCATACCGAAGTCAGCCTGGCCCGGCGCTTGAGGGAGCAGGGACGGCAGAGTTTAACCGTCGATCTGCCTAGGGTGGAAAACTGGATCGACCGCTTTACCGCCAGTCGCAATATTGAACTCTCCGAAGAACAGCGCCGGGGCGTGATTCTCTCGGCCCAGAGTCCGGTGTTAATCCTCACCGGCGGCCCCGGCACCGGCAAAACCTTCACCACCCGGACGATTGTGGCGCTCTGGCAGGCCATGGGCAAAAAGATCGCCCTAGCGGCGCCGACGGGGCGAGCGGCCCAGCGCCTGGGGGAAATGACGGGACTGGAAGCCAAGACCCTCCACCGCCTCTTGGAATTTGACCCGGCGAAAATGGGCTTTAAACGCAACGAAGAAAATCCCCTACCGGCGGAGGCGGTGGTGGTGGATGAAGCCTCCATGGTGGACTTATTTCTGGCTCACTCCCTCCTCAAGGCGCTGGCGCCGACGGCCCAACTTCTCTTGGTGGGGGATATTGACCAACTCCCCTCCGTGGGTGCGGGGAATGTCTTAAAGGACTTGATCAATTCTGAACAGATACCCGTGGTTCGCCTTGTCCAGGTCTTCCGCCAAGCCCAAGCCAGCGCCATTATCCGGGCCGCCCACCAAATTAATCGGGGGCAGTATCCCCAGTTAGAACCAATTACCGATAGTCCCCAGGGGGATTGCCTCTGGCACCCCGGCGGCGCCGACCCGGAGGAGGGGGTCAGGATTATTCAAGACCTGTTAACCCATGTCTTACCCCGTCAGGGCTTCGATCCCCGCCGGGACGCCCAGGTTCTCTGTCCCATGCAACGGGGATTGGTGGGCACCCGCAACCTCAATACTGTCATTCAAGAACTCCTCAATCCCCCCGGCGCCGATAAGCCGGAAATCCAACGGGGCCATACCCGTTTCCGTCTGGGAGACCGGGTCATGCAACTGAAAAACGATTACGAGCGGGAGGTCTTTAACGGCGACCTGGGACTCATTACCCACCTTGACCGAGTGGAGCAGGAGTTAATCATTACCTACGACGGCCGGGGGGTCAAATATGACCTGGCTGACCTAAACGAAATCGGTCTGGCTTGGGCCATTAGTATTCATAAAAGCCAAGGCTCGGAATATCCCGCCGTGATTCTGCCCCTCTACATGCAACATTTCCTGCTCCTGAGCCGCAACCTCTTTTACACCGGCCTCACCCGAGCCAAAAAACTAGCCCTCATTGTCGGCGCCGGTAAGGCCATCGGCTACGCCGTCCGTCAGGAGCGGGAGCAACGGCGCTATACCCGTCTGGGGGAAAGACTTCGGGGAACCTAGTTCCCCCCTTGTAAAGCTACTGTGTATACACAAGTGTCAAAACCCCCTCTAACTCCCCCTTGGTAAGGGGGAGAATCAGAAATCTTTGTTCCCTCCCCTTGGCAAGGGGAGGGCTAGGGAGGGGTTCTTGATGGAATTTCAGAAATTATTTTAGTTATGTGTACACGGTAGCCTTGTAAAGAGGGGCTAGGGGGGATCTGGCGGACTGAAAATCCCCTCTAATCCTCTAACCAGGGCGGTAGGGGCCCTTCCGGCAGTCCCCCGGCCAAAATATCCCGACCGGGTATTCCCGTCAGGGGATCCTCCCCAGAGTCGGAACGATCCGGCGCCACCCGTTGAATGGGACGGCTGGGGCGCCGTTTCGGAGTTTCCCGACGTTGAAGCGGACGGGGCGGCGGCGCCGGGGGGAGCGCCAGGGCGATGAGGAGGGTTTTGTCGTCCTGGGTGCGTTGGTTAAGGCGCTCGGACTGAAGAAAGTTTTGTAAATACTCGTCCTCCACCTCCGGGTCTTTGATTTCCGTTAAAAAAGTTTCCAAGGGCTGGAAAAAGGGGCCAAAGGCGCTCCAGTCTTGGAACTTAATGGCCACTTTCTCTAACCCGTCCGTGGCGGCGCAGATAAAATGGGGAGATTCTTCGTAAACACTGCTTTGAATATCCTCTAGAGCGTTGGCGGAGGTAATGAAGGTGGTTTCATTAATATATTCGCCCTTGTCGGGATGAAAAAGTAGTTCATAATCCCCCGTCTGGGCCCGCACCACCATAAATCCGTCCCCAATCTGCATGGCGGCCACTCCTTCCCGCCCGGCGATAAAGACTAGCAGAGTAGAAGCTAGACTCTTGTACTCAATACCTTCCTGGGCGGCAAACCGGGCCAAGCGCCGTCGCAAAAACCGAACCAGTTTGGCGAAAAATTGACGGCGCTGGTCTGGAGTCAACTCTTTTAACCAGGGCAAAAAGCGCCGGCGACGCCTCTGGAGAAAGGCTTCCCACCGGGCGAGGTACTCTAAACTCTCCCGAACCGCCAACTCCGCGCCCAGTTGGGAATAGGCGGCGCTGCCCGCCCCGTCCGCCACCGCGCCCAGGAGCAGACCCGAGGGCTGTTGCCGATATTGGCTGGAGTCCTGGCAGGGTAAATTCTGGCTCAAATGACCGGCGCCGACCACTGAGCGGGCGACGGCTTTCCAAGCGGGGGCAAAGGGGGAGCGTTGAAACATCAAGGTCTAAGGGCGGGGGAGCGAGGGCAATCGAATTTTAGGTGCTGATTTGTCCCCAACCCACCGGCGGTAAAACAATCACTTCCCCCACCTTACCCTGGGAAACTCGTTTCATGGAACTGCTCAGCCAGACAAACAGGGAACGAAAATCGAGGCCGTTGAGCAGAACCGGCGGACGACTGGGGGGAGAGATATGGCGGAGGGTGTCCATATCCGCCCCTTCCACTCCTACGGAAAAGAAGAGCAGTTTATTTTCCGTTTCCGCCGCTAGCAGGCGCTGGGAGGCTTCGTCCCAATTATCCGTTGGAGCGCCGTCGGTAATCATAAAGACCCAGGGGCGGTAGTATTGAATGCCGTTGGCCCGGTAGGTGTTTTTCCGCTTTTCCAATAAATCGAGGGCGTAGCTAATGGCCTCCCCCATGGGCGTCAAACCGTCGGCCTTGAGCACGGGGGGCGTAAACTCGTCGATGGTGACAAAATCCTGGGCTAAATTTACGGTCTTGCCAAAGGCCACAATGGCCACCTCCACGCTCAGGGAGGCTTGGGTGTCCGCTAGGACTTCGTTCTTAAAAATTTCAATACCTCTGTTTAACTCCTGAATCGGCGCTCCCGTCATAGAGCGGGAGGTATCCAGGAGGAGGATTACTGGGCATCTGTTCTCCGGGTTATCGACAAATTCAGGTAATCCGACGGGCATGAATTTTTCCTCAGAGGTGCGTTGGCAAAGGTGAAAACGGCCGTTAATCGACGCCGACTCGGGTAAGACCCAATAGACGAGGCTCTATTTTAACGGAGTTGGGAACTGGGGAACAGGCTGGCGATATTCTTTTGGATAAAAGATCTGACCTTGGGGTTAACCCCGGCGCCGGGTTAGGAGTCTGCGCCCCGCGCTTTCGCCGCTAAAGACTGGGCCCGCTGGGCGATTTCAGTCTTGCCCTGGGCTTTAAATAACTGGGCGGCGCTTTCCAAATCGGCTACCGCCTTAGACGTTTCCCCCAACTGGTAGTAGGTCAAGCCTCGATTAAACAGAGCCTCGGCGAAGTTCCGATCCAGCGCTAGCGCCTGATGATAGTCATCCAGCGCCTGTTGAGGCTTTTGAAGTCGGTTATAGGTTAACCCCCGATTGTAGTAAGCGTTAGCGCTTTGGGGGTTCAGCCGTAGGGCCTCTTTATAATCCGCTAAGGCGGCTTGCGGTTGTCCCAAATCGTCTTGGGCGTTGCCGCGGTAAACGTAGAAATCGGCGTAATCCGGTTTTAGGGCGATGGCTTGACTACAGTCGGCGAGAGCTTTTTGGTATTCTTTAATCAGAAAAAAAGCGTAACAGCGATTGCCAAGGGCGTAGGCAAACTTGGGATTGAGGGTTAAAGCTTGGTTATAGTCGGAGATAGCCGCTTTATACTGCCCCAAAATATGCTGGGCGTAGCCCCGGTTGTAGTAAGCGTCTGGGTCTTTGGGGTCTAGCTTAATCGATTGGGTAAAGGCGGCGACGGCGCCGGAATAGTCCTGGTTCGCCAATTTATCCACGCCCTGGTTGTACCACTGCACCGCGGTTTTAGCCTGACTCCAAACGGCGCCGGGGAAGAAGACCAACAGGGGCAGGCTGAGCAGAGATGACCAGGCAGTAAATTTCATGGCTCACCGGATAGGTTCAGATCTAGGGAGGAGTTTGGGCGGGCCTCCCCCCTATTGTCTCGATTAGCCATCTTAGGCAAATTGGGCTGGACTGTAAACCTAGAGCCGATTAGGAAAAGAAAAAGACCGCCTCGTTTCCCGGCGCTAGGCTGGAGCCGGAAGGACCCAATTCCGCCGGAGTCAAGCCGGCGACCCCCTGAAGCGTCATGACAATGGCCCCGGAGCCAAAGCCGCTATCGCCGGCGACGCCATTGCCGACGCGAAGCTGGGTATTATTGTTAACGACCTTGACGTCGAGCGCCGCGATTCCCGTCACCGCCAGTTGATCGAGGCCTTTTTCAAACTGAGCAATCGAGTCTTTGCCGTCGCCCACGCGATAAAAGACAATGTCCTTGGCTCCGTCCTGATTACCTAATTTGAGGGTATCGTCCCCGGCGCCGCCCCAGAATTGATCCGCCCCTTGGCGGCCGTTCAGGACGTTTTTCTGAGCGTCCCCCCTTAAAATGTCGGCGTAGTTGGAAGCCGCCACGTTTTGGATCTGGACGAGATCGTCGAGTCCGCCTAAACCGTCTTCGGCGACGCCCGCGGTTAAGTTAACCGAGATAGCGGTCTTAGCGGAGAGATAATCCGCCGTATTCACCCCGGCGCCGCCAACGAGGGAGTCATTGCCCTCTAAACCGAGAAGAGTGTCGTTTCCGGCCAAGCCTTTAATCCGATCCGCCCCGGCGGTTCCTTTGAGGCGGTCGTTGCCCGCCGCTCCTAGAATTTCGTTTTTGGCGAGGGTCGAGTTTTCCACCAGCGCGAGAACTTGATTGGGGGCGATATTGGTCCAGGTTTCAATCACACCGGAGGGCCAACGCACTTCGATTGTCTCAATGACGGCGTTAGCGCCGAGACCAAAATGAAGAATCTGGGAATTTTGACCAAATTGGTGGCGCCCTCCGTTTTGTTCCCGGAGTTGGGTTTTACCGCCGGCGGTCACATAGACCTTAGCGCCGATGCCGTCCCGATTAGAGAGGGTTCCTTCTAGGTCGATTTCCACCCAGGCGTTGCCGTTGCCTTGGTTATGGTAAAGCTGATGGGGAGAGGTTAAATAATTGACATCTGCGCTTCCTTTAAAAGCGGCGTGAGGAACATAAATATCAAGAAAGCCGTCTCGGTCGTAGTCGGCGACAAGGGGCGGTAAATTGGCGTCGAAGAAAAAATTTAAGCCCAGAGCCGTCTCTTTTTGCGCGCCGCCCGCCAGGGGCACAGCGGTAAAGACGCCGTTCCCTTGGTTTTCATAGAGAATATTGGGGAGACTGGTCGCGTTAGAACGGACGATGAAGAGGTCAAGATCGCCGTCGTTATCAAAGTCCCCGCTGGCGACGCCGCGACCGGCCATGGGGGCCTCTAGACCGCTCCCTTGGGTTTTGACAACATACTTGTTCAAGTTGGGGTCGTACAGGATTAGAGCCGGCGGTTGGGCGCTTTCCGAAGATAGATCTAAATTGTTAAACCCAATGGGGTTAACGTTTTCCAAGACTGCGGAAGATTCAAAAACCAGAATCGCTTTTTTCTGTTTACCCGCGGGGGTGAAATTAATCGCCTGCCAAGTTTGGCTCGCCGGATCATAGCCAATGTAGAGACCGCCGGGAGTCCCGGCTCCGCGGGGAAGAATGCCCGCCGAGTTAGGATCGTTGGGGTCTAAGGAAAACCGGTAACCGTCGGGGTGGTAACCCCCGGCGCCGATGAAAATTTGGCTGGGATCAAAGAGATAAGTTTTACCTTCCCGTAGGAAATCAAAAGTAACGCTTCCCACGGTTTGAAAACTGACCCCTTTTTCCCCAGAATTAGACATTAATTGGGCGAAAACCCGATTGGGCAAACTGTGCAAAACATGGGATTTATCCACATAACTGAGATTGCTCCTCAGGGCGAAAATGTCAGGAACAAGGTCGCCGTTAAAGTCGGCGATGGCTAAATCTTGAATTAAATAGGGACTGCGAATTGCGGATGTAATGTCTTTAAACTCAAAAGTGTCGTTTTGGCGTTCGTAGATAGACCAACCCACTGTCACTAAATCAAGAGTTCCATTGCCAAAGAGATCCGTAATTTGACCGGTGTTTGCGTATTTAAGATTTAATCCCATTAGCTCGTTTGCGGAAACAAAGCCATTTTCAGTTTGTTGGAAAAGGGTCGTCGGCGCCGCTTGATCATCGGCTCGTTCCTCATTAAGCTGTAATAAGTCCAACAGACCGTCATTATTCCAGTCAAACCAAAGGGGCGAGCGCCCCCGACCTAGGGGAAAATTGACGCCGTATTGGCTCGCTCGTTCTCGGAAAAGTCCCTGATCGTTGATAAACAGCAAACTGGCGTCGGCGCCGAGTCCGCCTTGAGCTCCGGTAATCGCAAACCAATCCTGATCGCCGTCGTTATCAAAATCAACCGTCTGTATTCCGTGGGTATCCGCGTTTTCTGTGGAATACTCAAAGGCGGAGGGGGCAATATCGATAAAAGAACCATCCCCTTGGTTGAGGTAAAGTTGGGGTAAATAATCGGGAAAAGTGTAGATATGACGGCTGACTAGAAGATCCGGTAAACCATCGTCGTTGAAATCGGTCCAAGCGGCCGAGAAAGCCGCGGTCTGGTTGGTCCAAGCTAGACCAGACGAGTCGGCGACATCTTGAAAGCTAATCATGATTCCTCCTCAAGGATTGGAAAACTACGCGAAAGGGAAATAAAGGGAGCGTCTTAATCTTTGGCGATCTAAATAAACAAGACATCTATCTTGAAAAAAAATTAATAAAAATAACGCGCGCTAAGTCTTATAGCGGTTTGCAGACGGGTGAGAACGACGTTTGTTAGCCCTCATCCCCTTCGACTGCGCTCAGGGTATCACCCAGCCCCTTCTCCCGTTCCCTGAGCGTAGCCGAAGGAGGGAGAAGGGGAGCCAAAACCCTCTTTATATCTAGGTTTTAAGTCCCTCTCCCCGGTTCCTGAGCTTGTCGAAGGAGGGAAAGGGATTTAAGAGTGAGGAGCAGACCGGCCAAGAATGTCCCTCAGTCGAGAGAATACCGCTATAAACCGTTTTGTAGATAAACAAGATTGAAAGAGTATAGCGGTCGCGTCTAGGTTGTAAATCATCTTCCATCAAAAGTCTTGACCTGTAAGCGTTCTGGACTTGAGAATTTTACAAACTATTTATGACTGCTATATTTTTTCTCGATCCCCCCTTGCAAAAGAGTTTACTGTAATCAGTCTATGGTTCTATTATAGGATTGTCCTCTAAAATCTGCTCTTATTAAGTCGTAACGTTACATATTTTCAGTAGAACGGTTAAGAAATATGGCCGTTTTGACCAACGATCTCAGTGTTAATACCGAAGATTTCTCGTAAACGCAAGAGTCTAGCCCAGCTCGAAAGAATAAACTCTATTACGCAGATAAACTCTGGGTCTGATTCCGCTTTAAACTAAGCGAAACGCTTTCCCTATCCCCCAGAGAAACCCATGCCGACCCTCGCTCCCTACGGCGCCTGGCGCTCCCCCATCACCGCCGAAACCCTATTGGCGGGAACTGTTGGCCTGTCGGAAGTCCGGGCTGTGGGCGATAGTCTCTACTGGCTAGAAAGTCGTCCCCAGGAGCAGGGCCGGACGGTTCTGGTTCGGCGCCGGGCCGACGGCCGGGAAGAAGACTTAACCCCGGCGCCGTTCAATGTTCGTTCCCGCGTCCACGAGTACGGCGGCGGCCCCTATTTAGCGACGCCGGAGCAGGTCTTTTTTAGCCATTACGGGGACAACCGGATTTATACCCTCCGGCCGGAACCCCGTCCCCTGACCCCGGAGGGGAACTACCGCTTTAGCGATTTCGCGCTCGACAGCGCCGGTAATCGTTTAATCGCGGTTTGCGAAGATCATTCTTCCGAGGGAGAGCCGGAAAACTTTCTCGCCGCCATTGATTTAACCACCGGCAATCTCTCGAAACTGGAGTCCGGCGCCGATTTTTATTCCTCGCCCCGCCTCAGTCCCGACGGCGCTCAACTGGCTTGGTTGCAGTGGAACCATCCCCATTTGCCCTGGGACCAGACGGAGCTTTGGCTCGGAGATTTAGCGCCGGACGGCGGGCTGAGCAATCGGCGCTGTGTCGCTGGTCTGGGGGAACCCCAAGCCATCAATGAACCTCTCTGGGCGCCGGGGGGAGACTTATTTTATGTGGGAGAACTTCAAGGCTGGTGGAATTTATTTCGTTACCTTGAAACCGGCGCCGAACCGGTCTATCCCCTAGAGGCGGAGTTTACCTACCCCCACTGGATTTTTGGTTTATCTAGTTATGTCTTTTTGGACAGTGAAACAATTTTTTGCGCCTATAACCAGGGGGGGAGTTGGCGCCTAGCCCGGTTGAATTTAGTCTCAAAAGATTTTAAACCTTTAGATCTCCCCTACAGCGCCTATTCTTCCCTGACAACGGACGGGAGCCGGATTTATTTTCTCGCCAGTTCCCCAACGGAAACGAGCCAACTCTGCGCCCTCGACCCCGTTACCGGCCACGCGGAAGTTCTGAAACGCTCCGGCGCTCCCGACGTCGACCCCCGTTATTTTTCCCGGCCCCAGGCGCTCAGCTTCACCAGCGAAGACGGAGAAACCGCCTACGCCTGGTACTATCCGCCCCGCAATCCCGACTATCAAGCGCCGGCGGGAACCCTGCCGCCCCTGCTGGTGAAAAGTCACGGCGGCCCCACGGCCCAAGCGAGTAATAGCCTGAGCTTAAAAGTTCAATACTGGACGAGTCGGGGCTTTGGCTATCTGGACGTCGACTACCGGGGGAGTACGGGCTATGGCCGGGCCTACCGAGAGCGCCTGGCCGGAGCCTGGGGCATTGTCGATGTGGCGGACTGCGTCGCCGGCGCCGGTTATCTGGTTTCCCAGGGTCGGGTCAATCCCCGGCAATTAGCCATTTCCGGCGGCAGCGCCGGGGGCTATACCACTCTGGCGGCGCTGACCTTTTACGACGTCTTTCAGGCCGGCGCCAGTTATTACGGCGTGGGGGATTTAACGGCGCTGGCCCGGGACACCCATAAGTTTGAGTCCCGCTATTTAGATAAATTGATCGGCCCCTACCCGGAGGCGGCGGAACGCTACCGCCAACGCTCGCCCTTCTTCCACGCCGAGCGCCTGGCCTGTCCGGTGATTTTCTTCCAAGGGCTAGAAGATAAAGTCGTTCCCCCCAACCAGGCGGAAACGATGGTCAAAGCGTTGCGGGACAAAGGCGTCCCCGCGGTCTATGTGGCTTTTTCGGAGGAAGGCCACGGCTTCCGGCGCGCGGAAAATATTAAAGCGGCGCTGGAGGGAGAATTTCGGTTCTATGCCCAAATTTTTGGGTTCCAACCGGCCTAAATTAACTCCGAGCGCCAAACCGGAGACAGACAGCCGGCGCTGACCTGAAAAATCTGGGCCGAGTCTAACCACTTTTCCCCAAAACGCTCTAGATGGGTGGCGGTGATTAGGGTCTGAAAGCGGGTTTCTAGGACTTCCAGCAACTGCCTCTGACGTTTAAGATCCAACTCCGCCAAGACATCGTCCAACAGAAGGAGGGGCGGCTCCTCCAGCACGCTCTCAATCAAGGCCAACTCCGCCAATTTGAGCGCCAAAACCAAAGTGCGCTGTTGCCCCTGGGAGGCGTAGGCCTTAGCGGGGGTTTGGTTAAGCCAGAGACTAATCTCGTCCCGGTGGGGGCCCACTAGGGTGGTTCCCAACTGGACTTCCTGGGCCCGCCTACGGGCTAAAGCGTCCAAAAACTGAGCCTCTAGCCGCGCCTTGTCCTCCGCGGGCGCCGTTAAATTGGGTTCGTAAACTAGATCTAAAGTTTCAGCGCCGGAGCTAAGCGCCTGGTGCCATCCTTGCGCTAAGGGGCTTAAGCGGGTTAACCCCCTCTGCCGGCGCCGGATAATATGGCTTCCCATGGTGGCCAGTTGTTGATCCCAACTGCTCAATTCAGCCTCTCCCTCTGGGGACAGGGTCGCCGATTCTCCCCCCTGCCGCAGGCGCTTGAGCAAGGCGTTCCGTTGCCGCAAAATATTTGAATACTGGTCGGCGATGTAGTCGTAGACTGGCTCCAACTGCACTAATAGTCCGTCCAACCAAGCCCGCCGCAATTCCGGCGCGCCTCGCGCCAGTTCTAAATCCAAGCAGGAAAACTGGACGGCGTTAAGGTGGCCAAGGAAATCTAAGCGGCGCCCCGCCGTTTGCCGGTTCACTTGCAAAACTCGGCGCCCAGATTCCCGCACTAGAACCGTCAGTTCCGCCACGGTGTAACGGGAAGACACCAGCGCCCGGATGAGACCGCTAGAGGAGCCTTGTTGGACTAAATCCCGGTCTTTAGCGGCGCGGTGGCTTTTAAGGGTGGCCAATAACTCCACCGCCTCCAGCAGATTGGACTTTCCTTGGCCATTCTCTCCGACTAAAATCACCTTCGGCGCTGACAACTCAAGGGTTTGTTCCTCGTAGTTGCGAAAGCCCTGAAGGGCGAGTTGCTTTAAATACATAAGTTTTGGTTTGACCCGCTTCCATCTGAGCCATCTTCTCAAAGTTCCCTAGGCTTGAGCGTCTCTTGCCACCGGTCGGTTACTTTATAAAATAACGCCTTTACCCATCTCCCTTCACCCCGTTTAGAAACGGTGTTTTATGAAAATTAACCTCAAAGAGCGCCTACAATCCCTACGGGTCGTGGCGGGTCTCGCCCAATTTCTCAAGGAACCGGACCGGCTTGAAAGCGTTTTTGGGCTGTTCGCCAGTCTTAAGGGCAGTCCCCTCCTTAACCAAATGGAGCGCCATCTGTTGGCCCAACCGGGATTAGCGGCGCTGACGGCGGAGCGTTGGCAACCGCCCCGCTATAGCCTAGAGCAATTAGCGGCGATGCCCGAGGGTAGTTTAGGTCGAGTGTACGCTCAACAACTAACGGCGCTGGGGCTATCCCCGGAGAGTTTAACCGACGCGACGCCCATTGAGTCCGACGGAGATTACCTCCGTCACCGTCTCCGCCAGACCCACGATATCATCCATGTCCTCACGGGATTTGGAGTCGATCGGGACGGGGAATTGGGGGTGCAGGCCTTTAATTTAGCTCAGAATCGCTCCCCCTTAGCGGTCTTACTGATCTTTGGCGGTCTCCTTAAGGCGCTTCAGGAAGATGTTCCCCTAGATTCTTTACTGAGGGCTTTATCCAGGGGTTTTACCCTGGGGCTAGAGGCCCGGTTTGTCATGGGGTCTCGTTTTGAAGACGGCTGGGAGCGCCCGTTAACGGAGTGGCGCCGGGAGTTGGGATTACCCGAGTAACGGGAGCGCCGGTCTATTGCGAGGGACGTTGTAGCCAAGGCTGGACTAACCAATTAACGCCCACCGTCACCTGATGCTCCCAGGTGGGAAAGCGGTAGAGATAAACCAGACGCCGGGCGATGGCCGCTAGGGGCCCGGAGAGCTTGAGGCCCAAACCGCTTAAGGCGGCGCTGTCGGTTCCCAGCGCCAACATTTCCCCGAGCGCTTGATAGCGGAAGGGCAAAAGGGGACGCCCGGTTAAACTGGCCCAGAGATTCCAAGCGCAATAGTCGGCCTGTTGAAACGCGACCTGGGCCGTGGAGGGAACCCCTTGCCCGCTGGCGTCCACGCCGACGGCGGCGTCTCCGAGAGCGTAAATCTCGGGATGATCCTGAACTTGCAAATAGGGGCTGACCGGCAGGCGCTCCGAGTCGCTATGGGGTAAGGGGAGGGCGCGAATTAAGTCCGAAACTCCGGTTCCCGCCGTCCAGAGCAGGAGATCCACCGGCAGGGTTTCTTCCTGTCCTTGAAAACGCAGGGTCATTTCCTCGGCGCCGAGGGAAACCAGTTCCGTATTGTAATCAATCCAAACGCCCTTCGACTCCAGCGCCGCCAGCGCCGCCAGGCGATTGTATTCCGGGGAGGCGGCTAGAACGGTTTCACTCCGTTCGATTAAACGCAAGCGTCCCCGTTCCCCCAACCGATCCGCTAGTTTACAGGCCAATTCCGCGCCGCTATAACCGCCGCCAACGATAGCGACTCGGATCTTTTCCGCGCCGGATTGCTCCAGGACTTTTAGGCGCTCTTTCAGGCGAGTGACGTCTTCTAGGGAGCGAAAGCTCAAAGCCTGTTCTTTGAGTCCGGGAATGGGCGGCGCCGGTTGACTCCCCCCCAGGGCGATCACAACCTGGTCGTACTCTAGGGGCCCGGCGTCCTGAAGGTAAACCTGCTTTTTCGCTGGATCGAGACCGGTCACTTTAGCCTGAAGAAAGCGAACGGCCGTGGAGGCGAGAAGTTCGCTAAAAGGGGGAGCGACTTCCCAAGTTTGCATTTCCCCGGTGACTAATTCGTAGAGAAACGGCGCGAAGAGAAAGCGGTCTTGCTGATCGATGAGAACGATTTGCGGCGCCGTTTGGGGTTCCCAAGGCAGTTGGCTCAAGCGCAGGGCGGTGTAGAGACCGCCAAATCCGCCCCCAAGGACGCAGATACGAGCCGGAGAATTGGACATACAGGTTAGCGGGCAAATTCGACGACAGGGGCAGTGTTTTCTTGACCTTAACAGATCTTTAGAAAACTTTGAGTCCGGTTCCCCCCAGAATTGGGGCTTGCTCTACTGAGCCAAGATGAACTGTCGCGACAACCCGTTTTAACCCTCTGGGCTGGGATGAAATAGGCTAGAGTGTCCCTTTCTCGAAAAAAAATAATACTGGAGTCCTGTTTATGACTGCCACCATCGAAACCGACCTCAAGGAAGTCTTGGGGGATTTTAAACAAGAATTTTCTAAGCTTAACCAGCACCTAGATATCATACAAAAAGACCTGACCGACCTTAAAGTCTCTCAAGCTGATATTCGGGGCGACATCAGGACGCTGGACGAAAAAGTCAACGGGCTAGGGAAACGGCTAGAAAATCAAGAATTTGTCAACCGTTCCATCCTGGTCGCTATCGTCGCCGCCATTTTGGCCGGCGCCGTTAAGTTTTTTGGATTGCTCCCCAATCCCTAAACCAAAGATTGGGCGAGCCAGCCCCTGCGGTTTACCCGGCGCTCAGTTCAAAAATTCAAGATAGAGTCCGGCGCTGTTATTTTTCTGGGCCGGGGAATTTTGCTGTTGGAGGGTGACAGCGAGGCGCCAAGAGGGCGTTAAAGCGTAACCGAGGGAGAGCGTGGTTACGCCGCCCTCCCGGTTGCTGGCGGGAGCGATGAACTGTTGACTGAGTCGCAGATCCGCGGCGCCGGTGGGGGAGAGGGACACCCGCAGTTTCATGCCGAGGGAGAGTCCTTGGACGGTGTCTAACTCGCTTTGCAGAAACCGATAACCCACCAGGGGCGTGAAATTGACTTTATATCCCAGGGGTAAAAGATAGTATTGACCGTCAACGCCGCCGCTTTGTTGAGCGCCGAAGCTGGTTTGATAGTCGGCGCTGAGGCTCCAGGGTTGCCGGCGCTCTAGGAATAGATCTTCCGCCCCAATCCCCAGACCGCTACGAGCGCCGGGTTCGGGAAAATAGGTATAGCCCAGACGAACCAGGGGACGAAAACTCGGCTCTTCCCGAATATCGGTCAAGACGTCGGGGATTTCCTCGGCCCAGCGTTGGAGGAGGGGGCTGGAGTCCCACACTTCCGGGGGTAAATCCAGATCCGGTTGGGCCAAGAGCGGGCCGGCGCCGAGACCGCCTAGGATTAGGAGTAAATGAATTAAGCTTTGCCTCTCCTTCAACTCAACACCTCCGAAAGGTAATGAGCGGTAGATTCCACCAGGGGAATGGTTTGCTCGTAGCTCATGCGGGTGGGGCCGATGATATTCACGCTCCCCACGGGAATTTGCCCCTGGCGGTAGAGGGAGGAAATCAAGGTGCAGGCTTGCATGGGTTTTAGGGGATTTTCGGCGCCGATGCTGACCTTGGCGCCCGTCGTCGGCGCTGGGGAGACTTCAAAAATTAAGGGAAAAAGGGCGTTTTGCTCCTGCTCCAGGAGATGGAGCAACATTTGCACTTGCTCTAGTTGAGAAAATTCCGGTTGGCGAATCATTTCCGACACGCCTTGAATCACCAACGGCGCCGTCAAGGCGGGCTGTAGGCAGGCCCGTAACTGTTTCAACAAAGCGCCTAAAAAGTCGGCGTAGGCCGCAAACTCTTGATCCAGTTCTTGCCAATCCAATTCTCCCAATCCCTGGAGGGTCTGACCCCGCAATTTGCGGTTGAGAAAATTAGAGAGGAGTTGCAATTCTTCTTCCAGATGCTCCGGCTCGGAACCCAGGGGCGGCGCCGGGGGCAGATCCAGAGGCACGGAATGGGTCTGGTAGCCGTCCAAGACCAGCACCATCATCACCTGTCGAGGCGAGAGGGGCACCAACTGGAGGTGGCGCAGTTGCACGGCGTCGGTTTGGGGTAAGGTAATCAGGGCGATATAGCCGCTAATGCTGGCCAGAATTTGGGCCGCGCGTTGGATCAGGGTCTCAACGCTCCAACTCTCCTGACGGAGACGGCGCCGGAGAGATTGCTTCACCGTTAAGGGCGGCTCCGTCTGGGTAGAGAGAAGCTGATCCACATAATGCCGGTAGCCGCCGTCGGAGGGAATCCGTCCCGCGGAGACATGGGGCTGGTAGAGCAAGCCCACTTTTTCGAGATAACTGAGGGCGTTGCGGATAGTGGCGGAACTTACCGAAAAGTTATACTCTTCCGCCAGGGTTTTGGAGCCGACGGGTTCAGCGGTGGCGATGTAGCGCTGAATAGTGGCCTTGAGAATCCCTTGATGGCGCTGGTTGAGAATTAAATCGTTTTTCATAACCTCTAACGCAGATAGACGGCTTGGAATTTGGCCAGGGGCGCCATCCGTCCTTTATTTAGACTCAGAGTATCCCCTTTGACGCTAAAGGAATCCGCCATTTCTAGGGCTTTTAAAAACTCCGTTTCCAGCGCCAGCGCCGGACAGGCCATTTTCGTCGTCATCAGGGGAGAGAAGCGCAGACGCCCGTTTTTTTCCTCTAGGGCGTATTCTCCCTGAAAACGGTTGCAACCGGCGAAGCCCTGAACTCGGTTATTTTGCGTTTGTAAGATCAAATGAATTTCTCGTTTTTGCTCAGCGCCGGGGGTGATGGGCTTGCCCCGCAGTTCTGTCAGTTTCCAGTAGGTGTTGGTGAGGGAGGCGTCAGGCGTTGTATCGGTTGCGGAGGCGATTTTTTGGAGACGGTAACCCTCGCCCTTGGGTTTACCCGGCGAGTTTAAGAGAATCAATTGATTTTCCCCGACTTTAAAATAGCTGGTTTCCCCCCGGTTAGGCTTGAGGGTAATCTCGCTCCCCGCCGGGTTCCAGACAAAAGTTCCGGCCTGATTAAAGACCTGACCCGCTTTACCGAGGTAGCGGATTTCCTGTTGATAGGTGAGATTCTGACGTAGGGTCACAAACATCTCGATCCCTTCGCATTGAGCGGCGCCGCAGGGAATCACGCCCCGATAAACCCCCGGCCAATCCAAGGCGTTGCGGCTATTGTGGGCGTTGTCCTGGGCCAGGAGCGCCGGCGCCGGACTGAAGGGCGGTAAAAGCAGGGCGGCGCTGCAAAGGGCGCCGGTCAGTAAGGGAAACAGGACTCTTTTCATAGGGTTCGAGGTCAAGGGAACGGCGGGGACGTGCTATAAATGTAAAGGTTTGTAACTTTTTTTCATCGAATCGGCCGCTTTTCCCCACTCTAACCTGTTAGAATGCCCTTTTAAATTCCTGTATCGCTCTGTAGTAATCTATTGCCCCCTCTAGGGGATTTTTTATAGAGAGCCACAGAGAAGCGGAATTTTTGGCCCACTGCCTTTTACGGAGAGCTTTTCCCCCCCATGACCGCAACGACCGACCGTACCGCCGCCGGGACTCCCCTGCAACTTAAAGACATTGTCAAGACGATCCCCAAGGATTGTTTTGAAAAAAATATGACCCGAGCCTGGCTTTCGGTTCTCCTAACCCTAGCCGCCACGGTAGTCGGCTATTTGGGCATTATCTACCTTCCCTGGTACTGTTTGCCGCTGACTTGGATTTTTACCGGCACCGCGTTAACCGGTTGGTTCGTTATCGGCCATGACGGCGGGCACCGCTCTTTTGCCCGGCGCCCTTGGGTGAATGATTTGGTGGGCCATATCGCCCTTATGCCCCTAATTTATCCCTTTCACCCCTGGCGCTTGCTCCACGACCATCACCATCTCCACACCAACAAGTTAGAAGTGGATAACGCTTGGGACGTCTGGACGCCGGAGGCCTACGAAGCCGCTCACCCCGTCGTTAAACTCTTTTACCGGGCCATCCGGGGCCGCTTTTGGTGGATTGGCTCCATCTTCCACTGGGCGCTGTTGCATTTTAAACTGTCTAATTTTTCCGAGCGGGATCAGGGTAAGGTCAAGCTCTCCATCGCCGTGGTGGTTCTCTTCGGCGCCGTGGTTTTTCCGACTTTAATCCTGACCACGGGCGTTTGGGGTTTTGTGAAATTCTGGCTCATGCCCTGGCTGGTCTATCACTTCTGGATGAGCACCTTTACCATCGTTCACCACACCATCCCAGAAATTAAATTCACTCCCGCCGACCAGTGGAGTGCCGGAGAAGCCCAGTTAAAGGGCACGGTGCATTGCGATTATCCCAAATGGGTGGAAATCCTCTGCCACGATATTAATGTCCACATTCCCCACCACCTCTCCGTCGCCATTCCCTCTTACAATCTCCGTCGGGCCCACGCCAGCGTTGAGGAAAATTGGGGCGCCGTCATTCACCAGCGCCGCTTTAATTGGAGTCTGATGAAAGAGATCGGCGACCAGTGCCACCTCTACGATCCTGAGACGGGTTATCGCACCTTTGCCTCTTTGCGAAAAAGCGCTTAGGGTTAAGACCGACTGAGCCAAACGACGGCGCCGCGAATCCAGGTTTCCGGGTCGGCGCTGTTTTGATAATCCCCCTGTTGAGCTAAATAACTTAAAGCGCCGTTAATTTCCATTTCCGAGTAACCCAGCGCCACCAGGGTCAACTCCACTTCTTCCAGCAGGTTCGGGGGTAGAGAAACCCCCTCCGCGCCCGGCGCTAGGTTCAAGACCGCCCGCCACTGGGAGAGTTTATCCTTTAGCTCCAACGCTAGACGCTCGGCGCTTTTTTTGCCCACCCCCGGCGTTTTGCAGAGTTGGTTCAGGTTGCCGGTTATCACCGCCTGTATTAGTCCTTCTAGCCCTAGGGTATCCAACAGGGCCAAGGCTAACTGAGCGCCGACTCCGGTCACGGCGACGAGTTGCCCAAAGAGTTCCCGCTCCGCCTGGGAGCTAAAGCCGTAGAGACGGGGGTTTTCCTCCCGGATTTGCAGTTGGACAAAGACCTGAAGGGAGGACGGCTTTTGGGTTTGCAGGTCGGCGCCCCAGCGTTTCGCGATTTGGATTTCGTAGCCGACGCCGTTGACGTCCAGAATTAACAACCAGCGCCCCTGGGGGGTGGGGCCGCAGGTCTCGTAGGCGCCTTTCAGAAATTGGATCATTACAGATGACAGATATCAAATGACAGATATCAGGAAAGGGAAGATAAGATAAGTTAACCCTAGGATGGGTTCGCGACGGCGTAAAGTCTACATTCCGCGGGTCGATACCAAGAAATCGACTCAAAAATCAACCTTAGGATGGATTGTTCAGCGCGTTCAGTCTATTCGCCCGCTTTGGCTTGAGGAGAGTAAAATCATCTCCAATCTTACCGACTTTTATCTGTAAGCTTTAGCTTTGCGCGACTCTCCTTTCTGGCGCCAAGCGCCGGATTAATTTTTGCGTTTGGGCGATGGCGGGATTGACTTCGTAACTACGGCGCTGGGGGTCGGTCAAAAAAGCCTCCTGTTCCTGGGCAATCATGGCGACGTCCTGACGAATGAGATTCTTTAACAAGGGGCGAGCGGTTCCCGAGAGTTTGGTTTTTAAAAAGCGCCGAATAGGCAACGGCGATTGATGTAATTTGGGGAAGGCTTCCAAAGAGGTGAAATGGACTAAATAAGCCTTCGTTTCCGTCGGACTGACCGGGCAAAACAGACAATAAATCTTAAAATCGGCGCCGAGGGTCGCCCGCCAGTGGGGATAGGCGTAGGATACCGTCAGGGGGTCCGGGTGGAGGCGCCGGAGGGCGGGGAAAAAGAGTTGAGAAATCGACCAGATTTTATCGATTTTATAATAGCTCTGGGCTTGGTAATAGGCGGTGACTTCCTCATCGGCGCCGGCGATTTTCTCTAATCGCGCCCCGGCCCAGGCTTGGTGCTGGTCGTGGAGATGACCGTGGTGCATGTCCATTAAATTCTCAATCAAAAAGGAGAAATGCCCCGGACAAGAAAAGGGCGCGCAACTGCCAATATAATTAAGATGCTCCCACTCCGGCAAGGCCAGGGGTTCCCGCCCAGTTTGGGCCAAAACCGCTAAATCCCCCGGATAGAGCCAAATGAAGCCGTCCTGTTCCCGGACGGGGTAATTCCGAATCTGACAGGGGGGAATCTTCTGTCCCTTTTCTAGGTAGGGAATCTGGACGCACTGTCCCCGACTATCAAAACGCCAGCCATGGTAAGCGCACTCTAGCTGACCGTCAATCACCTGACCGGCGCTGAGTCGCACTTGTCGGTGGGGACACCGATCCTCTAGAGCTTGAACTTGTCCCTGGGGATCTCGGAAAAGAACGACGGACTGACCCCAAACGCTCGCCGCTAAAGGGCGCCCAGCGGTTAATTCTGTTCCAAGGGCGACGCAATACCAATAATCCAAGTTAGGGGCGCAGGCGCGGAGATCAAAGAACATGAAATAGATTTTAGGGAGCGGTTATTAGCGATCAAAATCATAGCTAACTTAAGCCGTCCGCCAACAGGGTTCTGCCTCTCGCCCTTATTAAACATCATTAACCATCCGCTAAGAAAGCGGGGTTTCCATTGACGGCTTGCCAAGGGGTAGATAAATGGTTAACTCTTCTTCCTGGGGCGAGCGCCGACGGACGGTGAGTTTGCCGCCGAGGGTCTGAAACAGATTTTTAGTGACGTCCCAATTCAGACAAAGGGAGCCGGTTTCCGGCTGGAACATCAACAGCGCCCCTAGGGCCTTGAGGGGATTCAATTGGTCGCTGGATTGGGTGTGAAATCGCACCTTGAGGCGGGGGCCGGCGGCGCTGACGCAGAGGCGAATTTGTCCCCCTCCCGATAGCCTGCGCACAAATTTCTCAATCAGCCCTGTGAGCACTTGATCTAATAAAATGGAGTCGCTGATCACCTGGGGTAGGCTGGCGGGCAATTCTACCTGTAAATCTACCCGATGCCGTTGAGCTTGGCGGCGCCAGCGGGGAATACTGGCCTTAAACACTTGATCCAGCGCCGTGTCCCCGAGGGTGACGCCGGTTTGGGAAAGGCGCCGATCCTGGAGTTCGGCGGCCCGAAAAATCAACTCCATGCGGTCGATTTGCTCGGTGCATTCCTGGTCGATGGCCTGCACTCGTTTTTGGGCCTCGGGGGAGAGGTCGGCGCGCCGGAGCAGAAGGCGGGTCAGGGTGCGAATACTGGTCAGGGGCGTGCGGATTTCGTGGGTGAGCGCCCGCAGGAGTTCCACGTCGAGACTGGGCGCCGGTTTAGGGGTCGGCGGGGGGAGATGGTTCAGTAGCGCTTGGCAAAAACGGGTGACGAGACGATAGTCCGGCGCCGGGGGAGTCAGGGTTTGCCACAGTTCCTCCAGGGGAGCCAGTTGGGGCGCCTGGAGGAGGAGCAAACGAGAGCGAAGGCTGAGCCAAGCGGACTGGATCGCCTCCGGGTCAAAGGTAAAGTCAAATTGGGACTCTCCCGCCTCGGTTTCGCTTAATAGGAGAAGTAGTTTAAACTGGGGCGCGGCGATTAAACAAAATTGCTCTTGCGCCAGGGGATCTTGAGGCAGTAGGGGAATTTCCCAAGCTCCGGGGCTGGTCAAATCCTCGGCGCCGGGGAGGGGCAGAAAATGACGCCAAGCGCCGGGGGTAAACACCGCTTGGGTTAGAGCCGGATTATGGAAAATCGGCGCCGGGCCGGCGAGACACAATCCTCCGGTCGGCTCCGTTAACAGCCATTCTTCCACCGTTCCCAGGGCCGCCCTCCATTGAGCCTCGGCGCTAACCCCGCCTTGGATCCCGCCGCGCTCTCCAGAGTCGGCGCTGAAAATATCTTTAAGTCGCGGATGAATCCCTTGAAACCAAACCATAACGCTTTTCGCCCTGTCTTAACCCAAGGCCCTCTACCCTTGGCGCCATACTAAAGGCGACGGGACTGAAAAAGCTAGGGTTAGAACCGAACCTCTGGGGAGGGATCTCTCTTGCGGATCAAGCTGAACTATAGAGCGCCGGGCGCCGGGCCGCCCATAATGAAATCCGACCACCACACCGTGTCCCCCGCCTGGGGGTTTTGCCCGTAGCGGGGTTGAGAACCGTAAAGAGTGCCCGCGGGATGGTTTAGGGTGGAGGCGACGGCGCCGTAGAGGCGGTTTAAATCAACGCCCCTGGGGTCGCAGTGGGTGCCGATGGCCCGCCCCTCTCCCTGATCGAGCCAGTAGTGGGTGACAATCTGGGGAAACCGCCCCGCGGTCAGCGCCCCCAAAAGGTAAAGTTTGGCCAAGCCTTCATACTGGCTATCGGTATAAGCCGGACGGTCGGCGCTTTGCAGGGGAACGGCCCGACCTTTAGCGATACGGTGGGCGGGGTCCGCCACCTGGTTATAGGCCCGCACCTGGGCGTCGCTGACAAAACAATCGGAGCCTTCCTTTTGCACCAGTTCCACATTAAAGGCCGTATGGAGACGGAGGCGGCTAGCCTCGACCCAGGGTTGTAATTTTTGACAGGTTTGCAGAAGTTCCTGTTGGCGAGCGGGGGAATCGGCCCAGGGTTGTTCGGGATTTTTTAAGACCCTGCGGCAGAGATCGGCGCTGGCCCAGATGCCCGCGGTTTTGCCGCCGTCGATTTCGCCGGGATGACTGGCCAAGTAACGATTAAAGGCGCTGTCGGATTTGGCGTTGAACCAAAGGGCCATCCGGTTGGCTAAATCCTCGGGTTTTTCCTGAAGGACGCCCAGGAGTTGACGGCTAACGGCTTGGCGGGCCCGGTCGCTAGCCAGACGCCAAGCTTGCCGGAGGAGGGGATTCCGTTGGGGTTCCGTCAAAATATCAAAGCCCCGCTCGTAGGCCGTGGCGGTGGGGCGGTAGGGGGTGAACAGCGCCGGCCGGGTGAAAATCGGCTCCCCCTCCCGAGGCAAATAGACGGCGATGCCGTCCCCCAAAGGACTGTGGGTATAGCGGGGGCGGGCGCTCAGTTCCGCCCGAGAGAGTTCCCCGGCCGTGTCGTGGAGAATCATCAGGGGCGGGGTTTTGGAGGGAAGCCCCTGGGGCGCCGGCGGCGCGGTTAACCCTAAAGTAGCGGCGATGAGATAACGCTCTCTCTCGCTGAGGGGACGCTCTAGGGGCGGCAAACTTTCGTCCACTTCCGCGGGGGGAGCGGGGGAAACTTGAACCGTCGGAGCGGCCAGTTCTTGGGGAGAGCGGGGAATGGGGAGTAGTTTAAAAACCGCTAAATCGAGCGCCAGCCCCAGAACTAGACCCACAATGACCAGGGGCCAGGTTCGGCGCCAGCGGAAGGAGGAGTTAAAGGGATGGGTCATGGATTTAGAACAAAAAACTTATCTTAACTATCGGCAGAATTGCCTAGACTTTAACAGTAAGCTCCGATGAGGGCAACTTGGCGTCTGGCTCAATCTCAGTAAATCCTGACGGTTGGACGAACCGGACAATAAAAAATCCACCGCCAAAGTTGGGGTGGACCGAGATTTAGTCTAGGGTTTAGATCGCTTTTAAGGCGACTTGATGGAGCCGAGCAGAGTCGAACTGCTGTCCAAACTGGGTATTCACCTTCCGCTCATTCACAGGTTTATCCCCGCTAACCCTTGGGGCAGGAACCATCTCTTATCCCAGATGGCGGGATGCTTTAGTTGAGGCTTTCCCGAAGAGTTAACTAAAGAAACGCTCGTCGGGGCGTCCGTTGGGGTTAACCTCTACGCTCTTAACGGAGTCGAACGAGAAGTAAGCGGTCTCTGACGAGAATCTCTCTTGCGAGAGTTAGGCCGCAACGGCCACGCGCTTGAAGCTGACGATGTTGTTCGCAGTTACAGTTTGTTTGAGCCTTGGATTTACGAGAGGAGACTCACTCTCGACCTGCATCACAGAAAAGCTTTCGCCAACCTGTCGAAACCGTTGCGGCCCCCTGATGACATTTCCCTATGTTAAAGGATTTTTGAGATAATGACAAGGGACGGCGCCGAGTCAAGAATGTTATGACCCCCGAGACGGATCTCAAAACCTTACTCGCCACTATGGAGCCGGCGCTTCAGGCGGCCCCCTACGTTTTCTGCTCAGTGACCCCGGCTGTTTACCAGCGGTTGTCGTTTATCCCTTTGAGCGTCTACCGCGAAGCGGAAGGAATCGCGATAATCGCGACTCAGGAGCAAGCCAGTCAGGCCCAATTATCCTTTGAGACAACCTGGGCCTGCATAACCTTGTCAGTGCACTCATCGCTCTCCGCTGTGGGTTTCCTCGCCGCGATTACCGCCAAGCTGGCGGGGGCGGGGATCTGCGTCAATCCGGTTTCCGCCTACTATCACGATCACCTGTTTGTTCCTTGGGAGCGGCGCTGGCAAGCGCTAGACGAGCTTAGAGAATTGATGGGTTTAGAGAATTAAATCAGTCTGAAACCCTTCAACCCCTACTTCACCAGATTGCTCAAACTGGGGAAACTCTGACAACCAAATACTTGCCACTGCTGACATAAACTTAACCCCCGCTCCCTTTCTCCAAACGCTTAGCTAATCTCCCGGCGACGCCCATACCACACAAAAACAAATAGAATAAATGCATTGAATGCGCTAATCTGAGCTGTTCCCGTAATCGGGGAGCCTCGTTCCGAGAATTGGGGGTAAAATCAAAGCAATCTAGGGACTGTCTCCTTCTCCTCTCCGCCGGAGGGGGTGGCGGATTCCTGCGCTAACCTTTTGAAACGTTCCTTTGCGGTGGTCTTTGTTTATGCCCTATCCTAAAGTTTGGGTCTCGCTGTTCCTCGGTCTGCTACTGTGGCTCGGTAGTTGGGGAGCGCCGCCGACGGCCCTAGCCTTTAGCGATGAACAGAAATTAGTGCTTCAGTCATGGCGGCTGGTTAACCAGTCCTATTTGGATGAAACCTTTAACCATCAAAACTGGTGGAACCTCCGGCAAAAATACCTCCGGCGCCCCCTGCGAAGCGAGGAAGAGGCCTACCAAGCCATCGAGGAAATGCTGGCGACCCTGGACGAACCCTTTACCCGACTCCTGCGGCCCGAGCAATACCGCAGTTTGCAAGTCAGCACCTCCGGGGAACTGTCGGGGGTGGGTCTGCAAATTAACCTTAACCCGGACACAGGCAATTTAGAAGTCATCGCCCCCTTGGCGGGATCTCCGGCGGAAGCCGCTGGCATTTTACCCCAGAGTCGTATCCTAGAAATCGACGGCGCCGAGACTGACACTCTAAGTTTAGACGAGGCGGCGTCCCGTCTGCGGGGGCCCCGGGGCACCCAGGTTTCTCTCACCGTTCTGCCGCCGGGAGAGGGTCAGACCCCTCAAATTTTAGTCTTAACCCGAGATCGTATCGCCCTGAGTCCCGTTCTAGCCCGGCTGGAGCAAGCTCCGGATAAAACCCCCGTCGGTTATATTCGCCTCGCGCAATTCAGCGCCAACGCCCCCCAGGAAATGGCCAAGGCCATTCGCCAACTGAGCGGGAAGGGCGCTCAGGCTTTTATTCTCGACCTCCGCAACAACCCCGGCGGTCTGCTCCAGGCGGGAGTGGATATCGCCCGACTTTGGCTCCCGGAGGGAACTATTGTTTACACGGTGAACCGCCAGGGGATTCAGGAAAGCTTTACCGCCCTCGATTCGGCGCTCACCGACGCGCCCTTAGCGGTTCTGGTCAATCCCGGCACCGCCAGCGCCAGCGAGATTCTGGCCGGGGCGCTTCAGGACAACGGCCGGGCGCTCTTAATCGGGGAAAAAACCTTTGGCAAAGGACTCATCCAATCCTTGTTTGAACTCCAGGACGGCGCCGGTTTGGCGGTCACTGTGGCCAAGTACGAAACTCCCAGCCATCGGGATATTCATAAGCAAGGCATCCAGCCGGATCTAACGGTGTCTCAGACTGGCTTAACCTTTGCGGACATCGGTTCCTCGGAGGATTTACAATACCAGGCGGCGCTAGCGCAGTTATCCGCAACCCGCTATTCGCTCTCTAGCGCCGCTTTGGAGGGGTCGTCATAGTTGGCGGTATCATTGGCGCTTTAGCCGGCGCCGAGAAAAACCCGTTGTCATATTACCCCGGACGGTGGCCGATGGTTTTTTGGAAAGCGGGGCGGGAGGTGAGGCGCTGGACGTAGGCCGCCACCTGGGGATAGTCGTCAAAATTGAGCTTGAGCATGATGGGGACGTAGGCCAAAATGGAGCCGACGGCCACGTCCGCCACGGTGAAGGCGTCTCCCAGTAAATAATCTTGTTTTTCCAACACAGCGTTTAAAACTCCCAGCAAACGGGGCATTTCCCGCTCCCGGAATTGTTCGATAAACAATCCGTTAGCTAAGGTGGAATTACCGAAGAGAACCCATTGAGTAATGACGGCCTTTTGAGCTAAATCGGCCAATTGACCGTTTTTTTCCGCCAAATAGAGCAAAATAGCGCCGGATTCCCAGACAGAGAGATCCCCGTCCGCCAGCGCCGGCACTTTACCGAAGGGATTAATATCCGTAAACGGCGCTTGACGGTGTTCGCCGGCCTTGAGGTCGAGGGAGACAAATTCGTAGGGTAGCGCCAATTCTTCTAGGTACCATTGAACGATGGAGGCCCGACTTTGGGCGGCGCCGTAGAGCTTAAGCATAGGGAGACTAAAACCTAAAGGGTTTGGTGGGTGAGGGGATGTTGTTTGACGTTATCTTCCGGGCGGACGAGGTGGGCGGCGTTGAGCACCCGTTTCCGCTCTAGGGAATAGTTTTTCGGCTCGTAACAGTCCCCTAGGGGAATCAAGTCCCGACTCTGGGGCCGGCTTTGGTAGGTGCGGGCCGCGGCCAGCAGGCGCTCCTGGAAATTCTCGCACCATTGAGCGCCGGTGGGAAAAGACGGGGGTTTGGGGAACTCTGTTTCTGAGGCAATCTCGCCGAGGGCGACCGCCACCAACTGTTGGTAGGAGGTGGGCACGTCCTTAAAGATAGCCTCCAGCGCCGCGGAGGGAACGGGTTCGATCACCTCGATGGGATGGAGGGCGCCGTCCTCCCGCAGAAAGCAGGTGGCTAGCCCCAAAACGCAGTAGGCGTCGGGGCTGAGGTCGGAAGCGGAGGAAAAAACGGTCATGGCGTCCAGACGGGAAAACCCCTATAGGGTAGCAAAAACCCGGCGGGCCGCCGCTAGGGTGTCCTCGATTTCCGTTTGCCCGTGGGCAAGGGAGGTAAAGCCCGCCTCGAATTGGGACGGCGCCAGATAGACGCCCGCTTCTAACATGCCCCGGTGGAAGCGGCTAAATTTGCTCAGATCCGCGCCTTTGGCGTCTTCGTAATTACGGACGGGGCCGGGGGCGAAGAAGAACCCGAACATGGCGCTGAGGGAACCGCCGCAAACCTCGTGACCGGCGTCTTTCGCCGCTTGCAGTAACCCCTGGCTGAGTTGATGGGTCACTTTCTCCAGATATTCGTAGGTTCCCGGCTTTTGCAGTAATTCTAGAGTTTTAATCCCCGCGGTCATGGCCAGGGGATTGCCGGAAAGGGTGCCCGCTTGGTACATGGGGCCGGCTGGCGCCACCATCGCCATGATGTCCTTGCGACCGCCGTAGGCGCCGACGGGGAGACCGCCGCCGATGACTTTCCCCAGGGTGGTGAGATCCGGGGTAATGCCAAATTTGGCCTGGGCGCCGCCGTAGGCGATGCGAAAGCCCGTCATCACCTCGTCGAAAACCAGCAGGGCGCCGTAGTCCTGGGTCAGTTCCCGCAGTCCTTCTAGGAAACCGGCGTCGGGGAGAATAAAGCCCGCGTTGCCCACGACAGGTTCGAGGATCACCCCGGCAATACTGTCCGGGTTTTCGGCGAAGAGCGCCTTCACCGCCTCTAGGTCGTTATAGGGCGCTGTGAGGGTTGTGCTGGTGGTGGTTTTCGGAACGCCGGGTGAGTCCGGTAATCCCAACGTGGCGACGCCGGAGCCGGCCTTGACCAGGAACATATCGGCGTGGCCGTGGTAACAGCCCTCAAATTTAATCACCTTCTCCCGTCCCGTAAAGGCCCGCATCAGCCGCAGAACCGACATACAGGCCTCGGTGCCGGAGTTGACAAAGCGCACCATTTCAATACTGGGGACGGCGTCGATGACCATCTCCGCCAGAATATTTTCCTGAACGCAGGGAGCGCCGAAACTGGTGCCTTTTTTCAGGGCTTCTTCCAGCGCCGCGATCACCTCCGGGTGGGCGTGACCGCAAATAGCCGGCCCCCAGGTGCCCACATAATCGATGTAACGGTTGCCGTCCACGTCCCAGACATAGGCGCCGTAAACATGGTCGAAAACAATGGGCTGGCCCCCCACGGATTTAAAGGCCCGCACGGGAGAGCTAACCCCGCCGGGCATGAGGGTTTGGGCGGCGGCGAAAATTTCTTCTGATTTCTCGGTCTTAAAAGGGACTGCGCTAACCAAGGGAGCGTCTCCTGCAATAATTTTAAAGGGTGTGTTGTGATTCAGCCGTTTCCCCAACGTTGGGTTTTGACTGTTTCCACTTTAGCGACTTTTGGGCATGGAATCGGAGTCAGCACCCCGCCCTAAAGGGCGAGGCAGAATGCCTCCCTGATAGGTAGCTGACCAGTCTAAGTCCCTTGCGGACTACGTTATCTAGGTCACGATACCCACGAATGCGACGCTAGTTTGTGGCTCTATCGGTAATCATTAAACAGTTTTACGAGGGGTAAGACAGTGTGGTTAGCCTAACAAGCCTAGATAACATTGACGAAGCGAACATTACCCAGAAATGGAGACCTTTCTCTTTTATGTCTAACTACGTTTTCGTTATCGACACTGACAAGAAGCCTTGCGATCCAGTTCACCCCGCTCAAGCGCGGTTGTTACTGAATCAGAAAAAGGCGGCAGTCTTCCGTCGGTTTCCGTTCACCATTATTCTGAAAGAAAAACAAGTCGAGGAACCCAAACCCTTGACTGTCAAAATTGACCCCGGCTCCAAAACTACCGGACTCAGTATCCTGAGCGGGGAAACCGTTATTTGGGGCGCGGAGTTATCCCACCGGGGACAACAGATTAAATCCGCTCTGGATTCTCGTCGGGCTATCCGTCGGGGCCGCCGGAATCGTAAAACCCGCTATCGCCCCGCCCGGTTTCTGAATCGCAAGAAACCTGACGGATGGTTAGCCCCAAGCTTGCAACACCGGGTAGAAACGACTTTGACATGGGTCAATAAGTTAATCCGTTATTGCCCTGTTGCCAGTATTGCTCAAGAGTTGGTACGATTTGATTTACAGAAAATGGAAAATCCCGAAATTTCTGGAGTCAAGTATCAGCAAGGGGAATTACAAGGCTACGAAGTCCGGGAGTATCTTCTGGAGAAATGGAATCGTCAATGCTCCTATTGTGGGGCAAAAGATGTCCCTCTTCAGGTCGAGCATATTCAGCCAAGGGCAAAGGGAGGAACTGACCGCATTTCCAATCTCTGTCTAGCCTGTGAGCCTTGCAATACCCGCAAGGGAACCCAAGACATCAAGGATTTTCTTTCTGGAAAACCTGATTTATTGAGCCGTATTCTGAAGCAGGCGAAAACCCGACTAAAAGATGCGGCGGCGGTCAATTCTACCCGATGGGCGTTGTTTAATGCCCTAAAAAGGACGGGTTTACCTGTCACCACGGGGAGTGGTGGCCAAACCAAGTTTAATCGGACTCGTTTGGGACTGCCCAAAACACACTGGCTTGATGCAGCTTGTGTGGGTAATACCCCAACCCTACATGTATTAACCAATCAGCCATTACTAATCAAGACGGCGGGACATGGTACTCGCCAAGTGTGCGGCACAAATAAGTTTGGCTTCCCGACTCGTCATAAGTCTAGGGTTCAAATCTACAAGGGTTTTCAGACTGGCGATATTGTTCAAGCTATCGTTACCACAGGCAAGAAAATCGGCGTTTATTGCGGACGCGTTCTTTGCCGTGCGTCAGGTAGCTTTGATGTTGCGACTAAGACTGGACGGGTAGCAGGCATTAGCCACAAATACTGTCAACCAATCCACAAAAAGGATGGCTATGGATACGGCTACTAATTTGGCGATTTTCACGGCATCGAGCCGTTCAAT